>JBGUSD010000097.1:0-13538 GCA_045132355.1 Candidatus Gastranaerophilaceae bacterium | reverse complement strand
ACACAAATGCTACGGATTTATTGACGTAAACGCAACAACCGGTCCTAACCAAATTATCAGCTGTAAAGAAGCTGCAAACGGCAAATGCGACTCATCTGAAATTACAGATATCTACCCTGTAATATTCCATGGTCAAACATTTGAACCTGCTACAGACTCTGCAAGAGCAGTATTATTTGGTAAGTAATCTGAATCAAGCAGATATACAGAAAAGGAACGAATATTAATTCGTTCCTTTTCTTTTTTTGTTAATAGCTGCAGTGGGAAACTATGCATTTTGCACATTTCGCCAATGGCTCAATGGCAAAAGTAGCAAGACAAGTTCAGCATGACAAAAAGATGGTTAATTACTTAGCTATTTTATCAGATTCCGTTTTCAACAGCCAAGCGCTTATTAGTGCTGTTAGCGGAACGCAAATTAAAATGGCTATGCTGCCGATTAGTGCAGAAATTATTTCTGTTGCCACTTGGTTTAAGTTAAAGAACTTTAGCATATCTATATTGCTCGATAATAAAACAAGAGGGAGCGCACTTCCCAAATATACAAGAATCAAAGTGTTTGACATCGTTCCTATTATGTCTCTTCCGACGTTCATTCCTGAGGTAAATAGATCCTTTATCCCAAGGGTACTATCCGTGCAATGGATTTCGTTAATAGTGCTTGCGATTGAAACGCCGACATCCATAACCGCTCCAAGTGCAGCGAGCATTATTGCGGCAGACAAAATCCCCGTAAAATCAAGATCTGGCCTTGCTGAATATAAAAACATCGGCTCTTCTCCCGCAAACCCTGTGAGATTTGCTACTTTTATCGCAATTGTTGCCGAAATTGCCGCAAATACAAGGCTTGTTGTTGTTCCGAGAATTGCCGAGGTGCTTTTCCTGTTAAATCCCCCAACTAAATATATTGTTATAATTGTTGAAAGTATGCACGTTGCAAGGGTTGACCATATAGGTGATACCCCGTTTAATATTAAAGGTGTCAGCCCAAAAAATATTAGTGCAACTGTTGCGAGTATTGAAACAAAGCTGAGAATACCTTTTTTTCGACCTATAATAATCAGAAGCGCTACAAATATTCCCGCAAATAAATACAGTGCGTTTACACGTTCTATATCTGAAATATAAAAATCAACATCATCAATATCTTCTATAAATTCAGCTTTTGGTTCAAGATGCAGTATTACACGATTTCCTTTTGTTAAAATCATATCGTATGCAGGGTTAGACGTCAGCATATTATCCACGGTTATTTGCTGATTTTTAAATTTGCCGGACAGTATTTTAACCGTAACTTCTTGTTTTGTTTGCTGATTTGCCTCTGTATTAACGTTTGGAACATCAACGTAATTTATCCGGGTTACAATCCCTCTTTCAGCCTTCATAATATTTCTATCGACACAAAAAGCAGGTAGTGTAACGAAAAAAGCTACAAATAATACTAAAAATTTTTTCATAAACATATCCTCAAAGATAAGTTTATCATAAAAATGCTAGAATAAATTTTGTTGTTCTGTAATTTGCGGAACTTTATAGCCAAGGTGTCTGTAACATTCTGCCGAAACTTTTCTCCCTCTTGGGGTTCTTTGTAGTAGTCCGGCCTGCATAAGATACGGTTCACATACATCTTCAAGAGTTCTGACATCTTCTCCCAGTGCCGCCGCAAGGGTTTCGATTCCGACAGGCCCGCCGTCAAATTTTTCTATAATAAGTTTTAAAAGGGTTCGGTCTGTTGTATCAAGACCATATTCATCAATTTTTAAAATATCAAGAGATTCGTTTGCGATTTTTTTGTTTATTTTGCCGTTATATTTGACAAGTGCAAAGTCACTGACTCTCTTTATCAGTCTGTTTGCAATACGCGGAGTACCTCTTGAACGTCTTGCAATGGCATGCGCACCTTCTTCATCCGTTTCTATATTCAATATTCCGGCTGTTCTTTGAATAACTTTTGTTAATTCGTCTTCAGAGTAAAATTCAAGTCTGTTTATTATCCCAAAACGGTCCCTTAACGGGCCTGACAGTTCTCCGGCTTTTGTTGTTGCTCCTATAAGTGTAAATTTTGGAAGCGGTATCCGCATAGTCTTGACGGTTTGACTTTTGCCTGTTGTCATATCAAGGGTAAAATCCTCCATAGCAGGATACAGAATTTCTTCCGCAACTTTGTTTAATCTATGAATTTCATCTATAAACAGAATTTCTCCGCCCTTTAATGACATCAAAATTCCGATAATGTCACGAGCTCTTTCCAGTGACGGAGCTGAGGTTATTTTAATATCTACCCCCATTTGCTCGGCAATTACACCGGCCAAAGTTGTTTTCCCAAGCCCAGGAGGTCCGTAAAAAAGCAGGTGATCTAATGGGAGACCTCTCTTTTTTGCTGCCTCTATTGATATTTTTAGTGTCTCTTTTAGTGCAGACTGTCCTACGTAAGCATCAAAAGTCTTTGGTCGAATTGTGTTTTCAAAATTCTTGTCAAACTCAATTGTCTCAGCTTTTATGTTAGGATTTTTAGCTTTGCTTTTGGTCTTAAAATCGTTATCGTCCGCTATTATACTCATCTCAATCCCGTTTACTATCTTTTTATTTCATGTTATCATAAATTTTGAGAGCAGCAAAGTTTGTTAAGAAACAGAACATAGGATTTTGATAATTTCTGGTTGTTACAAACTATAAAATGTGATATAATTTGCTTATGGAATGTCCAAAATGCGGTTTAGAAATTGATAATAGTGCAATTGTGTGCCCTAATTGTAAAAAGGTACTCAAAGTTGTTTGTCCTGTTTGTAAAACTGTAAATGAGGGTAATACATGCAAAAAATGCGGCTATGTTATGGTTACTAAGTGCCATAAGTGCGGCAAAATAAACCCTACCGCAAATATAAGGTGTAAGGCTTGCGGATTCTCTCTCGAAAAAAGTGTTATTTTAAACGAATCCAATACGGATGACTTTGCTATGCTAACTATTGATTTCCCAAACCTTGGAGAAATACAAAGCATTTTGGGTACTGCAAAGTTGTACAATAAATTTAAGCTAAATCTGGACAAACTCATTGCGGATTATGCAAAATCAATAGGCTTAAGGCGTCAGATTATTGATAAGACCTATGTAATGAGATTCAACAAGGATTATACGTTTAATGGTTCTGTTAACACTGCAGTCAATGCAACTATTGAAATTTTGAACCTTATTGCAAAATTGAATTGCAAGCTAATAAAGAAGAAAAATGCATCTGTCAGATGTAATATGACGCTTTTAAAGAAAAGCGCAAATGGTAATCCAAAGGATTATAAGTCAGGTTTAAACATTAATCTGTTGAATTACAATTCAAAAAATACCGGAGAAACAAAAGTTTTAACGTCTTTTCAGGTAATAACGGATTCAGAAATTAATGACGCCCTCAGCGCAAATTACAAGCTTGAGCCTTTGAATTCAGTTGAAATCAATGGTGAAATGAAGATGTTTTATGAGCTTGATCTTAAAGATATGGTCGAGCTTGATCCGGCATTGCTTGAGGATGAAGAAGATGACCAAATCCGGATTCCTAACTTTGTTCAAAATATGCTTATTGAACAGGATAAAATTGATGGAGAAACTCTTTTGCGAATTGAATCTCCATATGATCCTGATGCGATATATGAACTTGAAAGTATAGATTTTGATGAAATTAATTGCGATTTTATACGTACGGAAAATATTGACGTATTTTTCCACGTTGTAAACAAGTTGCAGGCAGTCCCTATCGGGATTATTGGCATAAAATCTCCGCAAATGTATGTCCCGTATTCTCTAAAAATCATTACTGAAATAGAGGAACTTGGAATATACAACAATATAATTTCTGTTACATGTTATGACGAGATGAAATATTCTCCGTATTCATTCTTTAGAAGCTTAGTTTCAGCCATATTTGAGTATACTGTATCTCAAAAATTGTTTAATCAAAATGATTTTTCGGCGTTTTCAAATATTGACCCCGAAAATATGATCAAAAATCTGATTACGTTGTCAGACAGAGAACTTGCTGATGTTATTGATACAAGAAATGAATACTTCAATATATTCTTAACTCTCTTGAATGTAATTCCTAATACATTGATCTTTATAGAAAATTTCGACAAGGTTGATGCAAGTTCATATGATGTTATGAAGTACTTGTTTGAGGCTTTTGATCAGCTTCAGATAAGTTATTTGATTCAATATGACAAAGATTTTTCATTGCACAAGGACTCTCATTTCCTGCTTTCAAAACCTTATTATACGGAAATTTCATTAAAACCTACCCCGTTTGAAAAAATTATCGCAGAAAATAAAAATTTCTATAGAAACATATTAAATGATTTTTACTTCCACAGAATTGCAAAATATTCCTGCGGCAGTATTCTGTTTTTGGATATTGCAATTCAGTACCTTATTGAATCAGGAGTGTATAAATACACGGATGATAGTGTTGAAATGGTTAATCCAAAGACCATTATTATTCCGTCAAACCTTGACAGACTGTTTAGAAGAAGGTTGAATCTGTTAAAGGATGATCCGGAAACAATGAGGTTTTTGGCAACGGCTGTTCTTTTGGGAACAAGGGTCGATATGCCAACGTTGGAAAGTTTGGGGTATGAAAACCTCAAAGAGATTATCGACAAGTTGTCCGATATGGGATACATTTATTTCTATAATAACTGTATGTACTTCCCTAATTACAATATTCTGAGAGATAATCTTTTGGAAGTAATGAATAAAATAGATTTACAAAAAATCGCAAATGAAATGTTTGAAAAAGTGTTTGTTGATAACATGCCAAACCCAGTTAAGTCATATCTCTATACCTTGTTGGGCGATGAAAGTAATGCTTTCTTAGAATGGGAAAAGTTGGCAAAAGTTGACTTGGAATTGGGCGATTTTAGTGCATATTTATGTTGCGCATCAGAAATTATAAAACTTCTGGATAACCCTCAAATAGCTGCAGATAAGGATATTGAGGAGTATAAACTTAATTTGTATAACAATATATCAGAAAATTTGTATCAATATGTTCCTGATAAGAGTCAGGATATAGCCGAATTGACGCTGAAAAATCTTGAAAAATCAACCGATATTGATAAGGTTATAAAAATGTGCAGCAGTATGATACAAGGGGCATTAGAGGCTTCAAGATACAAGCACGCCCTGTCATTGACTCACAAGGTGTTGTCTTTAATCCCTAATGCGTCATTGGACCCGGATGCTCCAAACTTCAATCTGTATTTCTTCTTGATGTCGCTAATACATGTTGAAATTTTGTTTAATATCGGGGCAATGGAAGATTGTCTTGATATCGGAATAAGAATATTAAATGTGGTAACGCCTGAAAATTTACCAAAGCTTAAGCCTGATTATATGGATGAAGAAACATTTAAAAATTATATAAGGGATTGCGTTGCATATGTCGCTTTGGCTTGTGTAATCCAGCTAAGAGGCAATGTGACAGAATTTCTAAATGTTGCATATTCTACAATGGAATTTTTACCAAAGTCATACAGTATATTTATTCAGCTTGAAAATCTGTTCTATGGCAGACAGGTAACTTTGTCTGACGATATGATTGACAATGATAAATTCTCAAGTATTGTTGCTCATTTGTTGAAGGCTTTTGTGTCCTACAAGGCTGATAACAAGATGTTTGCAGAAGAAGTTTATCAGGCTAAGATACTCGCACATGAAAATAAGTTAGTTCAGATTGAAATTTTGTGCGATTTATTGATAGGTTATACATACATAAATCTTGAAAATTATGAAAAAGCGTCTTCAATAATATATAAGATTATAAAAACGGTCAAAAATAACGGAATGTTCCTGCTAGAACATATTGGTTGGTATTTGTTGAGTGAAATGAATTTACGTCAACACAAACTTGATATTGCATACGGAATGCTTAATAACTCTATAATTCAGTTAGAGAGAACGGGTAAAGTTAGTGATTTCTTTACGCTTTTGTTCAAATATAATATGTTTAAGATAATGATGTTCAAGGGTGATGGTGAAAAAGCTCAAATATGTATAAATCAGGCTTTCTATATAACACAGAAATATGGAATTACGTTTGAATTCGATACGGATCCTTCACACTATTATATAGTTATAGAGGATGCTGAACAAGTAGAAGAGCAAGCAGCAGAACAGGATGAAAACAAAGTTTTAAGCATGGACGAATTTGAAGAAAGAGAGGATTTATGAAGATACTCTTTGCCGCAGCCGAGGTGGCACCATTTTCTAAAGCGGGGGGATTGGCCGATGTGGTTGGCAGTCTGCCAAAATGCTTAGAAAACGATGCGGAAATAGCGATATTCACTCCGTTACATGGGTTGATTGATGTCGATAAGTACGGCATAAAAGAGCTTGAAAATTCCGAAATGTGGCTTACTTTTGGAAATTGGGGCCATAAATTTAGGTTGTTTACTTGTAAGCTTCCCGGAACGGATATCAATGTGTTTTTTGTCCATAACGATTGGTATTTTACTTGCTTCAAAGAGGTATATCCAAAGTATTTGGACCCGAGATATGAGCATGAAAGGTATATAGCCTTTTCTCTTGCGGTTATGGAGTATGCGAAGGCTCTCAATTTCAGAGCGGATGTTATTCATGCAAATGATTGGCATACGGCTATGATTCCGGTATATTTGTATAGCAACTACAGGTATGATGATTTCTGGAAAAATACGAAATGTGTTTTTGAGATTCATAACCTGGCATATCAGGGTGTTTGGTTTGAAGATGTCCTTGATTTTGCAAATATGAGAAAAGATATTGTGTATAATGAATGGGGTGTTGAGCACTATGGCCGTGTAAACTGGATGAAGGGTGCGATAAACTATGCAGACAAGGTTATTGCGGTATCTCCAAATTATGCAAGAGAAATTTTAACAGGTGAATATGGTGAAGGTATGGATTATACCCTTCGTATGAATCAGCACAAGCTTGTCGGTATCGTGAACGGCATTGATTATACTGTATTTGATCCTAAAACAGACAAAAATCTGGTCAAAAATTATACATACAAGACAATTCAAAATAAAGAAGAAAACAAAAAGGCAGTGTGTGAATTCTTCGGCTTGGAATATAACCCTGAAAGGCCTTTGATTGCACTTATTTCCCGCCTTGTTGACCAAAAGGGTATAGATCTTATACGTGGTGCAGAGTGGGATATGCAAAACACAGACGCCGATTTCGTTTTTCTCGGAAGCGGAGATGGAAGTTACGAAAACTTACTGATTTGGCTTTCTAATAATACGAAGAATATAAGGGCATACATAGGTTATAAAGCAGATTTGGCAAACCAAATATATGCGGGCAGCGATTTCTTCTTAATGCCGTCAAAGTTTGAGCCTTGCGGACTGAGTCAATTGATTGCAATGCATTATGGCTCATTACCGATTGTAAGAGCGACAGGAGGGTTGGAAGATACTGTTGTCGGGTACCCGCTAAATGATTCAACAGGCTTCAAATTCTGGCGATATGACAGCTGGGATATGATGGAAGCTGTTCGCTGCGCCTTAGGTGTATATAGAGAAAAACCTACACTTGATGCTATGCGAAAGACTGCTATGCAGACGGATTTTTCATGGAATTTGAGTGCAGAAAAATATATGGAGCTGTACAAAAGCTTGTTATAAAAAAGAGGCTTTATAGCCTCTTTTTTTAGTTATATATCTTTCTTGTCAAGTCAGCTTTTCTGATTCTGACGTTTTCAGGTGTTATTTCGACCAACTCGTCATCAGAAATATATTCAAGACATTCTTCCAAAGCCATCTGTCTGTGTGCTTGAAGCGTTACCATAACGTCTGCTGTTGAACTTCTCATGTTGGTTAATTTTTTGGTCTTACAGATATTTACAACAATATCCTGAGGTTTGTTGCACTCGCCTATAATCATCCCTCTATATACCTTGGTTTTAGGTGTTATAAAGAATACCCCTCTATCTTCATATTGAGCCAAGGCATAAGGAATAGCTTCGCCCTGCTCGTGAGCGATAATAGAACCGTTTCTTTGTCGAGGAATATCGCCTGCGTACGGTCTGTATTCAAGATATGTATGGTACATAATTCCTTCACCGCGTGTCATTCTGATAAATTCACTTCTAAAACCTATCAAACCACGTGCAGGAATATGGAAGGTCATTGTTGTTCTGCCTTTAGCGTTGTTCATTTCCTGCAATTCGCCTTTGCGGCCGGATAATCTTTCTATGCAACCGCCGGCATATTCTTCCGGAACGTCAACAACCAAATTTTCATAAGGCTCTGAGTGGACTCCGTCAATATTTTTGTAAATAACTTCCGGTTTAGATACTGCAAATTCAAAACCTTCTCTGCGCATAGTTTCAATCAAGATTCCAAGGTGAAGTTCACCACGACCTGAAACTTTGAACACATCAGTTGAATCTGTATCTTCAACTCTTAAGCTAACAT
The DNA here is from genome assembly GCA_045132355.1 of Candidatus Gastranaerophilaceae bacterium. Taxonomy (GTDB): domain Bacteria; phylum Cyanobacteriota; class Vampirovibrionia; order Gastranaerophilales; family Gastranaerophilaceae; genus SIG32. The sequence goes on along the minus strand of JBGUSD010000097.1, from coordinate 5,096 downwards.
TCTTTTCCAATTCATTATAAAGCCTTTTTCTCAACTGACGAGATGTTACAAATTTGCCTTCAGTACCGGCAAACGGACTGTCATTTACCGAAAAATTCATCTGTAATGTCGGTTCATCAACGTGGATCAAAGGCAGCGGATTTGGATTGTTTACATCACAAATACTTTCACCAATTTGAATATCGGAAAATCCTGCAATACCAACGATATCACCTGCTGATGCTTCGTCTATTTCAACTCTGCCAAGGTCTTTGAACCCGAATAATTTTGTGATTTTGCCTTTTTCTTGAGAACCATCTGCGTGGATTACACAAACCTGTTCTTGAGAATGAACTACTCCGTTTGCAATACGGCCGATTACGATACGTCCAACGTATTCGTTGTAATCAAGAGAGGTTGCTCTAAATTGCAGAGGAAGATTTTCATCACCTTCAGGGGCTTTGATGTTTTCCATAATGCAATCAAGTAACGGAACCATATCTTTTCTTTCGTCATCAAGATCTTTTATTGCAAAACCGTTCAAACTGCTTGAGAAAATGAACGGAAAATCAATCAAATCTTCTCTGTCGGTAAGTTCTGTAAATAAATCAAAAACTTTGTCCAATGCTGTTAAAGGTTCGGCTGCAGGCTTGTCAATTTTGTTTATGACAACGATAATTTTTAATCCTAATTCCAAAGCCTTTGATAAAACAAATCTTGTCTGAGGCATAGGGCCTTCAGCCGCATCAACAATTAACAAAGCCCCGTCAACCATACCCAATACACGTTCAACTTCACCGCCAAAATCTGCGTGGCCGGGAGTGTCAACAACGTTAATTTTTGTGCCTTTGTAATCGATTGAAATGTTCTTTGAAAGGATTGTAATCCCTCTTTCCCTTTCCAAGTCGTTGCTGTCAAGTACACGTTCTTCCACGCGTTGGTTTTCCCTGAATACTCCCGCTTGTTTTAAAAGACAATCAACAAGCGTTGTTTTACCGTGGTCAACGTGAGCAATAATTGCTATATTTCTTATATTTTCGTTCGTTGTCATATTCTAAATCCCTTGAGTGTAAATATTACACTTATATTCTAATATGCTGATAAAATAATTGCAAGATAACTTATGCTTTTCTGTTTTGGGGCTTATATGCTATGTATGCAAAGGTAAGACATGCAACGCCAAACGCAACACCAAAGTACATTGTTGAGTGGTAAGCGTTTAGAAATGCCGTTTCGTAGATTTGTGTTTGGCTCAAAAATATGTCTTTAAAGGCTGCAAATAGCGTTATTGTAACCGCAACGCCAAGAATATTCCCCATATTCCTTGATAGGGCTAATATACCGCTTGCAATTCCGAGGAAATCTTTTGGTACACTTGTCATAATTGCGTTGTTAGACGGAGATTGAAAAAGTCCGTTCCCGATACCCATAATGCCTGATGCTGCTACAATTTGCCACATGTGAGTTTGAGTGTCAAAGGTGGAGAAAATTATTAGAGCAGTAATATATACTAAAGGGCCTGCCACAGTTAATATTCGACTCCCGTATTTGCCTGCCATATATCCGCTTATCGGTGCTACGAAAGCCAAAATTACCGAGTATGGAAGTATCAATAGTCCTGCGGTAAAGGCATCAAACTTTAAGATTTCCATTAGATAAAACGGAAGTAATACACCGTTTGTAAACATAGCCATGTATGAGGTCATAACGGCCAAATTACCAAATGTAAACGGTTTTATCTTGAACATTGAAAAATCTATCAGCGGATAGTTTATTTTTAAATCTCTAAAGTAGAATAATGCTCCGAAAATAAGTGTTATAATGCCAAGAGTAATTATTTGTAATGATGTCCAGCCCCAATGATAACCTTCTGATATGGCAAGCAATAATGCGCAAAGACTTATTGTAAAATAAATGAAGCCTTTGTAGTCAAATTTGAAAAATTCTTTGGATTCTGTATGTTTTGGCAAAATTTTATAAGCTACTATAGCGCCAATCAAGGCAATCGGGACACAAGGGCTAAATACAGAGTGCCAGCCGAATTTGTTAATCAAGATTCCGCCGAGAGCAGGGCCGAGCATACCGCCGATTGCGACAAGACATCCGTTAAGCCCGAGTGCTTTGCCTCGTCTTGCGCCGTTGAAGATTGATGCAATAACAGCTTGGGCGTTGGAAAGCATAATAGATGCCCCAATAGCTTCAAAACATCTTGCGGATATCAGTACAGGAAAGTTTTGAGCGAGCATACTGGCGAGTGCTCCCAATCCAAAGATGACAAATCCAAGTGCGTATAATTTGTTTTTGGGAAATATGTCGCCCAATTTGCCAAAAAACGGTAAAAGAACGGTTAAGATTAACATATATCCGACAATAACCCATTGAACCATGGACAAAGTAACGTTTAGGTCAACTGACATGGGGTACAGAGCCAAATTGACGGAGGTTGAATCCAACATTGACATAAAGTTCCCAATCGCCGCAACTGTAAACATCTCCCATTTTATGACTTTTATCCTGTTCATATTTTGATTATAAGTTGATGGTAAATTTTAGTAAAGTAAATTTTATGTTACATGTTGATTTGATTTGGAAATAGGGTATAATAATTGTATTATATTATATTTTGTATTTTTTTGGGGATAGGGTATGTTTAATAAATTTTTATTTTTCAATTGTGAAAGAACACAAAAGATCAATGGCTTCACGTTAGCTGAAATGATGGTTGTCATGCTGATAATGACAATAGTATTGGCGATGGCAGCACCTTTGATGACGAAAAAGAGAATGACTGATTTGTCAAACTCAAGCCCTTGGGATTGGGTTAAAAACAGTAACACAGAGGCCTATTTACTTGGTGGCAATGATTCGGTTGCAATGATTGGACAAACTTCAAAGACGGATAATGATGTAGAAAAAAACTCACATTTTATAGTAAAGATAAAAGATAAATTTTCCCCATTTACAATAAAGAAGGGTTCTATCAATCCGGCATATATAAACATAGCTTTTGATAATGGGGGATTAACCGGCACCGACGAAAAGAATTTCAGGTTCGGAGGCCCCTATACATCAGCACCATCAGGTGCAGGGAATACTGCATTTGGAATTGGTGCTCTTTCTGGTCTAACAAGTGGTGGATCAAATGTAGCTGTAGGATATAATGCTCTTTATAGCAATATGATTGGCGGCTCAAATACAGCAATAGGCAGTAATGCAATGTACGAAAACAAAAGTGGAGGCAGTAATGTTGCCATAGGCTATGATGCGCTGAAAGAGAACATTAAAGGGAATAGCAATGTTGCAGTTGGTCGTTCGGCATTGTCTGCAAACACGGAAGGCGGATATAATATTGCGGTTGGCCAAGAAGCACTAAAAGCGAATGAAACCGGTGGTTATAACATAGGTATAGGATATAATGCACTAAGAAAAAATGAAACAGGAAATTATAACATCAGCCTCGGGGCTAGTGCACTAGAATCAGTAACCTCAGGGGAGCATAATATCGGTATAGGATACAGAGCTTTGCAGAGTATCGTAGGTTCAAGTTCATCAACTTCTACCCAAACTGTAATCGACCATGATTATGACTTGATATCTACAACAATTATGGATTTACCTCAATGTAACTGGCCGGGACATGAATATTGGTCAGGTACAGCATATAGTTATGAGATTTCCCAGATGTTAAACGAGTGTGAAAATTCCCAAAATTGTTGCGAAGCTGTTAATTATGAAGTGGTAGCAGAAAGTACTCGTACAAAGCAGGTTACATCTACAACATCACAAAAAGGCGGAAATTTTAACACCGCAATTGGTTATGGCGCTTGCAAAAATGTAAAAAGCTCATACAAAACATGTATTGGCTACAACTCAGGCCCTACATCTGCGGATGATGCAAATGACAGCAATAAAGTTATATATCTCGGAGATAACGACACAACAGTGTATATACCGGGAGACCTTGTAGTCGGTCGAACAACGGTACTCGGCAGCAGAGAAATTAAAGGTAAAGCCGGTGCCATAAATCGTAGTGCTGTTTTTGCATATCTAAGACGCTGGGGCAAGAATAATGACTCTAACTACAGTTGGGTTGACTTAGAGGAGGATGGAGGCAATGACAACTTGAATGGCCCTGCAAACGGCAAACCAAGCACTTTAATAGATAAAGTTTCATCCGATAAGCGTTTGAAAAACATCTCAGGTGAAAGCAAAGCGGGTTTAGACAAAATTCGTGAGTTGAAAGTATTTAACTATACCTTCAAAAAAGATGAAGAAAAAATCCCGCACGTTGGTGTCATTGCACAAGACTTACAAAAAGTTTTCCCTGATGCTGTCACAAAAGGTGATGACGGATATTTGATGATTAGAATGGAGGATATGTTCTATTCTTCAATCAATGCAATCAAAGAGCTAGACAATTTTGTACAGGGAATAATTAACGAAATAAAGGTTGTTTATGAAAAAATAACAGGCATCGACAAAAGAGTTCAAGCCCTTGAAAAAGAAAATAAACAGTTGAAAGAAGCTAACAAGCACTTGGAAAAACAAATCGCAGATATCAATAAACGATTGAAAAAACTGGAGAAATAAAAGACATATAAAAAAAAAGACCTCTTAAGAGAGGTCTTTTTTTTTATATGTCATCCTGAACTGTCTGAGGCAGTTGTCGAGGCTCAGCCTCTGCGGGGTGACATTAATTTACTTTTTTAACCCAATCTTCAATTATTCTGAGAGGGGCTCTTGTGATGGCAAGTGCCCAGGCTTTAATATCTTTCGTTATAACAGAACCCGCACCAATGTTCGTTCCGTTTTCGATTGTTACCGGAGCGACAAGAACAGAGTTTGAGCCGATTTTTACATCATCTTTCAATATGGTTTTGCTCTTTATCTTTGAAATAGGGTCATAGTTTGCGGTAATTGTTCCGGCACCAATGTTCACACGTGAGCCTACTTCACTGTCTCCTATGTAGCTCAGGTGTCCAGCATTTGTATTTGAATCAATTTTTGATTTTTTAACCTCTACAAAGTTTCCGATTTTAACGTTATCTGCAATTTCTACTCCGCCTCTTAAATGTGCAAAAGGTCCGATATTACAGTTTTTACCTATAGTGTTCTTA
>JBGUSD010000096.1:0-3845 GCA_045132355.1 Candidatus Gastranaerophilaceae bacterium | reverse complement strand
TGTTATCTTGAATATCTCTTAAAATTTCTATTGCATTTTTATATCCAATTAAATAATCAACTTCATCAACAATTATTATTTTAGGTTCTATTCTTAATTGCTTTAAAATTGCATTAAAATTATCTTGCATATTCCAATATGGACTTATATCTAACTCTTCCATAATTATTTTTAATAAGCCATTTTGTGTTATATCATTATTAGCTCTGATATAAATTGCATCATTTTTATTTGCCCACCATAACAATGTTTGAGTTTTACCAATTCCATGGTCACCGTAAACGAGAGCGAGTTTTGGAATATTTGGAGGAAGTTTCTTTAAATCTTCCATTAGTCCAACAAACTTTTTGACGTTTTTTGTTCTTACAAATACATTTGTTTTCATCTGCTATCCTCCATATAAGTTGTAGTATTCATCACTTCTAATATAATCTGCGAGCCATTTCCTATCTTCAGGATTGGTGCATCCGTTATTCATTAACCACTCGTATTTTTCAAAATCAGAATCAAACATTGGTTTATTCATTTGTTTTTCACGAGGAGTTAATTTATGTTCACGAACCGTTTTTTCGGGTTCAATTTGTTCAATTTCTAAAACGGGTTCCGGCTCAACTTCTAAAACATGAAGTTCCTCTTTTGGGAACGTTTTTTTGATTTGTTTAACTAATTTATTCTTAAGTTTTTGTTGTTTTTCATATTGATACTTGTACTCTTCCATATCTTTTACAGTTCCAAGAACACGAGCCATCGGGTGAACTTTTTGTACTCGGTGAGCAACACATAAAAACTCACCTTTTGTGGAATATACATTAATTTTTGATAAATCAAACAGACTGTATCTAATATTTACTTTGTCCCGGATTCCTAAGATAGCCTCACTTCTGTAATGCATATTTAAGAAAGTAATTCCATGTTTATTAATTGTCCTGCCTTCAGTTTTCATCATTAAATCATCAAGTCTTTGAACATCAATGTTTTGTTTTTGAACGCTATTTAAACACTCTTTGATTGTTTTAGTTCTGTCATTCGGACAGGGTTGATTATTATGAAATTCAATCCAACTATTAATATATTTTGATGCTTCCGAAACTGTCGGAATATGATTATTTGTTAATTTCTGATGCCATTGTGCGTGGAGTTTTTCCCCTCTTTTTAACCATGCCGGCTTATCTTCAATTGAAGTTCCAATGTAACTCGGCATTCCCTTTTCAAGTTCTTCCTGAAATTCTCTGAAAAATCTTTCTATTACTTTGGCTCGTGCATTGTACGGTTTTGCAAAAACTGAATGAATATTTAAGTTTGCATAAACTCCATTAAATAAATCTTCTTCAAAGTCTACATTTTGGAAAAATCGTGACTTAAATGCTTTTCCGTTATCCTGATAGACAACTTTCGGAATCAAACCTAAATTTATAATTGCATTCCTTAAAGCAGATGCAATACATTGCGTACTTTCAGTCATCATAATTTCATAACCAACGAGTGCTGTTGATTTCCAATCTAAAAAACCGACAAGAGTTGCTCTTGTCGGTCTGCCTGTGAATGGATTTATAACTTGGAAGTTTAGAACGTGTCCGTCTGCTACAATTACATCCCCAACTTCAATTTTAGAAATATCTCTTTCAATATATGGTTCAACTTTATCGTGATATGCTTTCATCCCCTCTCTTCTTAAAACCCATTCTGCATAATTGTTTTTTCTAAAGTTCTCGGCATATCTTTTAAATGATAAATCGCAGGGAAGATGTTCATAACCTCGTTTTTTTAATATCTCTTTTGTTAATTTAATTGCTTTTCCATAATTATATCTGCTTGGGTGAAGTAATAAAGTTAATAATATTTGTTTCATTTCATCATTTAGAATCGAATTATATTCTCCCTGTTTTGAGTATTTATAATTTGGTTGTAAACATTCTGCACTTTCGTGTTTTTCATATTTTCTTACCCAACGATGAAGAGTCCCAAGCGATATTGATCCGATAAATTTGTATGCTTTTGGAAGATACAATCCTGAATTATATAAATCTAAAAACTCTGAATCAGCTTGTTTTTTAGTTTCAAAATTATTTCTGTATTTAATTAATGCCAAGACGATGTTAGTTCTATAATTAGCAGTCATTTTTGCCTGATCAGAAACAAACTGCGGTGGCTTATAGTTTAAAGGAACAAGCTCTGTTGATTTTCGTTCATTCTTCCTTAATTTATCCTGAAGTTCAGGTTCTAAACTTGAAAATAATATTTCATAAGAAGTTCCGCCATTGACCTGAACCTCTCTTGAAATATATTTACTTTCATTTTTATTCAGTTCTAAACGAAGTGAACGGGTGCTTTTTAATCCCTTTGCTTCTGCTACATCTTTTATATTTATATATATATTATTCATGGCACAACAACATTACCTCTGAATATAAAAAATTGGAACACGACTTCCGACCATTGTGTTGTTATGTATCATAAATTTTGAATAAAAATTAACTTTACCAAAAAAACCATACCTTACCAAAAAAAGCGTTCTATACCAAAAAAACCGCTTTAAAAAATTTCTTACTATTATTGGAAAGTAAGCGACCGGTGAGAGTAAATAATGAGTAAATATGAGTAAATCGGTTTTTTTGGTAAAGTTGCACTTCCGACCGCCAAAACCCCTATAAATAGCGGATTTTATAAAAATAAACCATCAAATTTTATGAACCGCACCAACTCGATAAATACACCGCTCGAACTCCACAAAATGCTTCCGCATTTTAGTGGCTTCTCGTCCTCACCATACTCTCAATAAAAAAGACCGTAACAAAAGTCACTGTCTTTTTTATGGGGCGAGTGGTGGGATTCGAACCCACGCATATCGGAACCACAATCCGAGGTCTTAACCACTTGACGACACTCGCCATACTTATTAAATTTTGCGATCCCGAATCAAGTTCGGGACGATATTTTTCTGCAACTCGTGCCTCTTTGCGAAAAATTATCGCTTGACGACACTCGCCATCTGTCTGTAATCCTATACTATCACAAAAAGCTTTTAAATCAAGCAAAAAAATTCCCGCTCTTGCGGGAATTTTTCAATTCTGTTAGCTTATTCTTTGGAACATATACCCGATTCCGCGAGCTGTCAATATCAACTCCGGATTTGCCGGATCTGATTCCAATTTTGAACGCAATCTTGAAATGTGAACGTCTACTACACGAGTATCAATTCTGTGATCAGGCGGATATGCCCAGACATGTTGCAAAATCTCGTTTCTTGAGAAAGCTTGACCTGAATTGTTTACCAACAATTCTAACAAACTGAATTCCATACCTGTAAGTCTGATACGTTCGTTCTTTCTGAATACTTGACGACGAGCTGTATCAATCTTGATATTACCTGTTGTAATAACATTTTTAGTAACTTTTCCGGTTGGGGTAACAGTTTCCCTGTTATTTGTACGCCTCAGAACTGCTTTTACACGTGCTTCTAATTCTTTAGGGCTGAATGGCTTGATAACATAGTCATCAGCACCCAATTCCAAACCTGTAATTCTTTCTGATACATCACCCAATGCTGTTAATATAATAATCGGAACATCTGCAGTTCTTCTTATTTCTCTCGTGACGCCATAACCATCCATCTTTGGCATCATAACGTCCAATACCACCAAATCAGGGTTATATTTATTAAACGCATTTACAGCTTCTTCACCGTCTTGAGCTGTGTATACGTCATAACCTGCCATTTTTAAACGAGTTTCTAAAATTCTTCTGATACTAGCTTCATCATCAGCTAAAAGAATACGCTGACGATCTTCTGTTTCATTCGGCATTTCAGCATTTTCTACCATAGTCTTTTCCTTACATACTTGTTA
>JBGUSD010000095.1:0-3923 GCA_045132355.1 Candidatus Gastranaerophilaceae bacterium | reverse complement strand
CAAATATTGTTCAATGTATTTAAAATCATATGACCAGATTTCTAAATATATATCCTCTTTTGCGGATTTTATTATTTCAATGATTTTTGCTCTTATATCATTTAGACCTGATATTGACAAGATTGGCTCATTATAATCATCTTTAACATCAGGTAATTTTTTATCCAAAAAATCTATGTTGGATTCAAGCTTTCTGCGATAACGTTTTGTGAGTTCTTTTGGCTTGATAGGGGTATATGTTTGTGGTTTTTCGTTACCTGAAATCACGATTTTTTCGTTTTCAAGAGCTTTTAACGTGTCATATGCTCTTGATTGCGGAATATCCGCCAATTTAGCAACCTCATATCCGGTTGCAGGATATTTCTTCAGAAGAGCAACATAAACCTTGGCTTCATAGCTATTTAGACCAAGAGCTTTTAAACTTTCTATGACGTCATTCATAAATTAGATTATAGAATTTTTTTTCAAATATTGCAATAATCTATACATATTAAAAAACACTTGACATATTCATAAAAATAAGGATAATAGTAAATGAAATAACTTTTGAGGAAATATTATGAAGAAATCAATTGATGAAATTATAACATGTTTTGGCGAAATCTTGGAATTACAGGACTGCTTGTCTGACGTTTTGGAAAATTGTATTGCAAATAGCAAAGTACCATATCACACTATTAGCCTGATGTCAGGAATCATTAAAAAATCTCAATCCCTGTACAAATCACTTGATGAATACTCTCTTACGGTTTCTGAGTAGCCTTCACTGTTTGTCTTTTAAAATTTTTCACGTATAATTGTAACTATGAAATATCGGGAGAACGTAAGAAACTTTTGTATAATTGCCCACATTGACCACGGAAAGTCTACCCTTGCCGACCGTTTGCTTGAATTCACAGGAACTGTTGACGAAAGAGATATGCAAGATCAGTTATTAGATTCAATGGATATTGAACGTGAACGAGGAATTACAATTAAACTTAACGCTGCCCGAATGAACTATAAAGCAAAAAATGGCAAAGATTATATATTAAACCTTATTGATACTCCGGGTCACGTTGATTTTTCTTATGAAGTATCACGTTCTTTAGCCGCATGCGAAGGTGCTTTGCTGATCGTAGATGCAACACAGGGAGTTGAAGCACAAACCCTTGCAAACGTTTACCTTGCAATAGAACAAAACCTGGAGATAATTCCTGTAATTAACAAGATTGATCTGCCATCTGCTGATGTTGAACGTGTAAAACAGGAAATTGAAGAAGTTTTAGGGATTGATGCATCTATGGCAATTCCGGTCAGCGCAAAAGCAGGTATCGGCATAGAAGAAGTACTGGAAGCAGTTGTTGACCTTGTTCCGCCTCCTGTTGACACAAAAGAAAAACCTTTGAGAGCACTTGTATTTGACAGTGCCTATGATCAATATTTGGGAACACTCTGTTTCTTCAAAATTATTGACGGCAAAATGAAGCTTGGTGATAGGGTCAAATTTATGGCGTCAAAAAAGGAATACGAAATCGTAGAACTTGGGTACCTTAAACCGACAAGAGTTCAGGTAAATGAACTTGTATGCGGCGACGTAGGATATTTTGCAGGTTCAATTAAAGAGCTCACCCGATTTGTCGGCGACACAATAACGACAGTTGAAAACCCCGCAAAAGAACCGTTACCCGGATATAAAGAAGCTTTGCCTATGGTATTTTCCGGTATGTATCCTGTTGATAATGATGAGTATCAGGATCTAAAAGAAGCTTTGGAAAAATTAAAACTAAACGACAGCAGTATAACTTTTGAACCTGAAACGTCAAGCGCTTTGGGGTTTGGCTTCCGTTGCGGGTTTTTGGGAATGCTTCATATGGAAATTGCACAAGAAAGATTGGAGCGTGAATATAATCTTTCTCTTGTTACTACTGCACCATCAGTTGTTTATCACGTTTACAAAACAAACGGAGAAATGGTTGAAATTGATAACCCTGCAAACCTCCCTGCTGCACAATACAGAGATTATATTGAAGAACCGTATGTAAAAGTTCAAATTATTGCGCCGAATGATTATGTGGGTACATTAATGGATTTGGCCCAATCAAAACGCGGTATTTTTATAAATATGTCTTATTTAGACAAAGTCAGAGCAAATTTGGAATATGAAATTCCGCTTAGTGAAGTAATCACCGACTTTTACGATCAATTAAAATCCAGAACAAAAGGTTATGCAAGTATGGACTACGAATTTAAAGATTACAAACGTTCAAAACTTGTAAAACTTGATATAATGCTCGCAGGAGAAGTAGTAGATGCGCTCTCTGTGATTTGCCATGAGGACAATGCTTTTTACATTGGCCAAAAACTAACGGCTAAACTTAAAGATATTATACCTCGACAACTTTTTGAAGTACCAATTCAGGCTGCAATAGGCGGAAGAATTATTGCCCGCACAAACATTAAAGCTATGCGTAAAAACGTACTTGATAAATGCTACGGCGGAGATATTACCCGTAAACGTAAATTACTTGAAAAACAAAAGAAGGGTAAAAAACGCATGAAATCCGTAGGTAGAGTAGAAGTTCCGCAGGAAGCATTTATGGCTGTTCTCAGTCTTGATGAAGAGTAGTTATATTAACTGCCTGTGCTATTGATGCTGCACTTGTTCTGTTTGGACATTTCATTTTACCCAATATTGAACTCACATGTGCCTTTATTGTGTGCGGGGATAAATTCATTATCCTACCTATCTGTTTATTAGTTAATCCTTTTGTGAGGTAATACAAAACAACACATTCTCTCTCTGTTAAATCATTTCCAACCATTATTCCTCCTGATTAGTCTATTATATAAGCTCATATGGCTTTATATATCACCCAAATGTCTAGAAATTATTTCATGACTAAAAACACTTGATATTACTGAAACATGCTCTATCATGTAATCTTAGGATTGTAAACAAATGTTACAATATGTAAAAAGTATATACTACTTATGGCATTTTTTGAGAACAAAAATACTTTATTAAAGTATCAGGTGAAAATCTTGATATAGGAAAAGAAAATTACATTAAGAGAATGTGAGTAAAAAGGAGAATATTTATGAGCGGTATTGAATTCGGAAAAGGAAACAATGTACAGGGCAATCCGTACATACAAGGGTCAACACCAAACATTAAAGGCAAAACCGAAATTAACAATGTACCTGTTACCGATAACAAAGCTATTGGTGAATTTGGAGATAAACTGTTAGATCAGGTACAGCCAAGATTTGTTGAAGCAGCAAGAATTGATGCAGTTGATGCAAAAGAATTGACCGAAATGTTTGCTATGGCAGGAATTAAAAACCCAAAAATGCCAACAGTAGCACAATATGCAAGCGTTTCTGGACATGTTGCAGAAGCAACAAAAGGTATAGATGACCTTTTAACAACAAATAATACACAAGCTTTATTTGACTCTCCTGAATTTAATACACTGAACAAATTGTTTGGCATTTCATAAATTAGTATAATTGATACATTTACTCACAAAAGACCGCAAATGCGGTCTTTTTTTTGCTATAAATCCACTAAATATATGGTTGATTTTTTCCAAAACATTATTAATATAGTTGTGAGGTAGTAAAAACATGAGGGTGAATTATGTCTAATTATACAGGAAATTCGTTGTTAACAGGAATTTATTCGGGTTTAACAAACACATATTCATATCTTGCTCAATTAAATCCTGAAGGCGTCACACTTGAAAGTATTAACAAGGCAAGAACAGATTCTAAAAATTATTTGAATCTGAACCAAAGTTTTGCATCATTTTTGCAAACAAATTTCAAATCAATAGACAAAGATAGCGATGGTGTTATCGGCGCAGAGGAAATTTCAAACTTTACAAATATGCTTTCGGCAAAAGGTTTGACAAGAGAAGAATTAACACAGCTTATTGCAT
>JBGUSD010000094.1:0-5737 GCA_045132355.1 Candidatus Gastranaerophilaceae bacterium | reverse complement strand
CAAGATAGCACAATCTTTTGGCTTTCTGCCTTCAAGAAGTTCTTCAACCCTTGGCAAACCTTGAACGATGTCGCCGGTTTTTTGTCTTTCAAATACCAATGTAGCAACCATATCACCACGTAGTACCAATGCTCCGGATTCGACCTGTAACATTGTACCTGGGCTAATCAAATATGGTCTGCCTGTTCTTATTGTTATTTCACCCTTGTTTACAGCAACTACACGACCAGAAACAGTTGATTTGTCACCTGATGATGAAAGGATAGAATCTGTTTTTACAAAGTCACCTTTCTTAACAGAAGCTGTACCCTTAACCTTAATTTTTTCCTCATATTTATCGCTTGTTAAAAGAAGTCTTCTGTGTTCTTCGCGCTTTTCGTCAAATGAGGCAACACCGTCATTAACTGCCAAAACTTGTGTCTTTGCAATCGGTGTTTTTGGTTCAATTGTTTGACCGTCTGAAACCAACAATTCCGTTTGAAGTGCAGAAGCTAATTTTGCATTACCTTCTGATTCACGACGAACGATAAGGTTTTCAAGAACAACTATTCTCAAATTGCCCTTGTCATCCAATTCTACCATACCTTTCAAGTGTGAAAGGTAACCTTGCATTTGAAGAACAAGGCTCGTTCTTGTAATTGTTGAACCGTCAAGATTTCTAACTCTTGCACCATCTTTGTATTGAAGTTGAGTTACAGGAACAATATCAATCAAATCATCTGATGTATTGAATTTGATTGAAACGTCTTTTTGCTTAACATCTAATACCTGAACAGGTCTTATCAAAATTTGAATTGGTTGGTTAGAAATGTTGTCTTCATCAAGAGAAAGTCCACCGTCTAGTTCTTCGTCCAAATCATCAATATCAAGATCATCCATAGATGAATCCATAATTGTTACGATTGAAGTTTCTTTTGCCTTTATACCTTCGGCAATTACTGTACCCTTCTTAACAACTTCACCTTCGTCAACCTTCAATTCTGAAACACTTGACAATGAATGAATTTGTCCAGGTCTAACAGTAATTTCGTGAATTACATCATTGTATTCTTTGAATTCAACGATACCGTCAATATGGCAATATACGTCTTTTACAACTTCTGTCCCTGCGGTAACAAATGTTCCGTTTTCTACCATCTTCAGTGTTGAATCTTTTGAAATCTGGTGAACTTCTTCCGGAATAAATACTACCGTACCAGGTTTTGTAATTATTTGATTTTCATCAACTTCAACATCAACGTATCTGATTTCACCGGAACTTGTAACTGCACATTCGTCATCTATAAGTTCTGCGATAATCATACCGTTTTCAACAGTTGTATCAACAGGGGCTTTAACAATATATTTTTCGCCTGTTTTCTTAACTGTCCAAAGTTGTTCTTTCTTAGTTTGCTCAAACTTGGCATTTTCAGGCATCAAAGACGCAATTACGATAGTAATTTCTTTACCTTGAACGATTTTCTTAATCTTTTTGCCTTCAAATTTAACATCTTCAATAACCAAATCTTCACCGAAACGAACTTCACCGCCATGTTCAGAAATAGTTAATGTTTCTGCAAGTTTTTCACCTTCTTTAATCTTTTGGCCGTCTTTTACAAGAACTTTTGAACCGCCAGGAAGGTTATAAACATCACCACCAAGAACCCAAATAACGCCTTGTTTGTTTGTAGTTCTTGAGATGTTGCCTTGTCTGTCTTTCTTTTCGTCTGCAACAAAGTCTTCAAAGATAACTTCACCTGACAAATCAGTATTAATATCTTTTGTTGCCTTTTCTGTCAAACGTGAACCGTCACCTTGTGATGCAGGTTCATATATTGCAAGAGTGAAACCTTTTTCTACTTTCATTCCGTTAGTAAAGAATACTGTTGATCCTGCAGGAATGTGGTATTTTTCAGTTCTCTTTGCACCTTTAATTTCAATATCAGCTTCGTAATTTGCAACGTTTACGATATCACCGTGACGTGTTCTAAGCTCACGAGTCTTAACGTTTGAAATAACTTCGCCGGCACTCTTTGCATCGATGTGTTTCATAGCACCGGAGCCTTTGAATACACCACCTGTGTGGAAGGTTCTCATTGTCAACTGCGTACCAGGTTCACCGATTGACTGAGCTGCGATAATACCTATTGCTTCACCGACATCAACAAGTTTTTGTGTTGTTAATGCCCAACCGTAACATTTTTGGCAGATGCCATATTCCAAACCGCAAGTTAAACCTGATCTTACTTTTAATTCTTGAAGATTCAAGTGTGCAATCTTAGAAATATCGTTACGATCCATTGTCTTGCCGCATTCAACAAGAACTGTGCCATCTGCATCAACAATATCTTGTGCTACTGTTCTGCCTAACAATCTGTCAATCAGCGGAACAATAACTGCTTCACCGTCAACAATAGGCTTCATATTAATGTATTTGTCAGTATGACAATCGTCTGCTCTGATAATTACATCTTGCGCAACGTCAACCAAACGTCTTGTCAAATAACCTGAGTCAGCTGTTTTTAACGCAGTATCTACAAGACCTTTACGCGCACCGTATGATGAAATGATGTATTCTGTAACGGATAAACCTTCTTTGAAGTTTGATTTGATAGGCAAGTCGATGATTTGACCTTGTGCGTCAGCCATCAAACCACGCATACCAACCAACTGTGATACCTGTGATAAGTTACCACGGGCTCCGGAGAATGCCATCATATATACCGGATTTAATTTATCGAAATTTTCAACAACTTGTTCTGTCAATTTTGCAGTTGTTTCAGACCAAGTATCGATAACCTTTGTATATCTTTCTACCTCTGTGATTTCACCTTTCAGGTATCTGTTTGTTGACTTTTCAATTTCTGATTCTGCTTCACTTAAAAGTTCTTTCTTTGAAGCCGGAACTTGTAAGTCTGCAATAGAAATTGTTGTACCTGATTTGGTAGCATATTTATAACCCAAATTCTTTAGGGTATCAGCAAGTTCTGCTGTTTTCGCTCCGCCATATTCCAAATAGATTTGGGCAAGCAAGCCGTTCAGGGCTTTTTTATCCATCTGTTTGTTAATAAATTCCGGAGTTTTTTTATGTGAGTATGTTGTTTCCATTATACCTTTTTCCTTTATTTCTTTTGTTTAACTCTTTGTTATGCTAATGCTTTTCTTACGGCTTCATTGAATAAAATTCTACCAACAGTAGTTTCTATTCGGTTACCGTGTTCATCACGAACAACAATCTTGTCATGGTATTTTATGATTCCGGCTTCCAATGCGGAAATTGCATCTGCGAAATCGTAGAAGTATCCTTGTACTTCTTGGTTAGGGTCTTTAATGATTGTCAAATAATACAAACCCAATACCATATCTTGAGAGTGTGTGATAATCGGTTTGCCGTTTGCAGGAGCCAAAATGTTGTTTGTTGACATCATCAACATTCTTGCTTCTGTTTGAGCTTCAATAGAAAGCGGTACGTGAACAGCCATTTGGTCACCATCGAAGTCAGCGTTGAACGCTGTACATACAAGCGGGTGAAGTTGAATTGCACGTCCTTCTACAAGTTTTGGTTCAAATGCTTGAATACCTAATCTGTGAAGGGTTGGTGCACGGTTCAACATTACAGGGTGTCCGTCAATTACCTCTTCCAATATATCCCATACGATTGCTTCGGAACGTTCAATCTTTTTCTTAGCTGATTTAATGTTTTGAACGTATCCTCTTTCAATCAATTTATTAACAACAAATGGTTTAAACAATTCGATCGCCATTTCTTTTGGCAAACCGCATTGATTCAATTTCAACTGAGGTCCTACAACAATAACTGAACGACCTGAGTAGTCAACACGTTTACCTAACAAGTTTTGACGGAAACGACCTTGTTTACCTTCAATGATGTTTGATAATGATTTTAATGCACGATTGTTAGGACCAACAACGGTTCTTCCGCGTCTTCCGTTATCTATCAATGCATCAACTGCTTCTTGCAACATACGTTTTTCGTTTCTTACGATAATTTCAGGAGCTCCCATTTCCAACAATCTTTGCAAACGGTTGTTTCTGTTAATTACACGTCTGTACAAGTCGTTTAAGTCTGAAGTTGCAAATCTGCCACCGTCTAATTGTACCATTGGTCTCAAATCCGGCGGAGTTACAGGCAACACTGTCATTACCATCCAGGTTGGATCTGTTTCTGATGAGATTAATGCATCTAACAATCTCAAACGTTTAATTAATTTACTCTTTCTTTGAACAGAAGTTACATTTCCGTTTAATTCGGTTCTAATTTCTTCTGCCAATTCTTTTGTATTAATTTCAGAAAGAAGATCTTTTATGGCCTCTGCACCAATACCAACTTTCAATGTTGATTCTTCGTTTTCTGCCATGTAATCTTCATATTCTTCCTCTGTTAATAATTGAAGTTTCTTGAACGGGCTTTCTCCAGGATCAATAACCACATAATTATTGAAGTAGATTACCTGTTCCAAATCTTTCAATGTCATATCCAGAAGTAGACCCATATATGAAGGAATACCCTTTAAGAACCAGATGTGTGAAACCGGTGCTGCTAATTTTATGTGGCCCATTCTGTGACGGCGAACTTTTGAATCTGTAACCTCAACTCCGCAGCGTTCGCAGATGATACCTTTGTGTCTTACTCTTTTATACTTACCGCAATAGCACTCCCAATCCTTTGTTGGCCCGAATATTCTTTCGCAGAACAGACCATCACGTTCAGGTTTGAGCGTACGGTAGTTAATTGTTTCCGGCTTAGTAACTTCGCCATATGACCATTTCATGATCCTTTCCGGTGAAGCGATACTAATTCGTATATAATCAAAATAATCTATGCTTGTTGACATTGTCTTTTCTTTCTCCTTTTTTATTAGAGGTCAGGAGGTCAAGATGTCAAGAGGTCAGGCTATTTTATAATATAGGCTTGCCCTCTTGCCTTCCTGCCTTCTTGCCTTCCGTTATAAGTCTCCGAATGTAGTAGGTGTTTCAAAGAAGTTGATATTCAACAACTCTGAATCAATATCTGATAACGTACGTTTTGGAGCGGCCTTTCTAAGATCGTCCATATCTGTCATCAAATCGACTTCTTCACCGTCTTTCTTCGCTACTGTGATATCCAAACCGATACTTTGCAATTCTCTTACAAGGACCTTGAAGGATTCCGGAATACCAGGTCTTGGAATGTTGTCGCCCTTAACAATAGATTCATACGCTCTGTTTCTACCGTTAACATCATCTGATTTGATTGTTAACATTTCTTGTAGTGTATATGCAGCACCGTATGCTTCTAATGCCCAAACTTCCATTTCACCGAATCTTTGACCACCAAATTGAGCTTTACCACCCAATGGTTGTTGTGTTACAAGTGAATAAGGACCTGTACTTCTTGCGTGAATCTTGTCATCAACTAAGTGAACAAGCTTCAATATATATGAAAGACCTACCGCAACAGGTTCATCAAACGGTTCGCCTGTTCTACCGTCAATAAGTCTTACTTTACCATCTTCAGTAACCCAATCGCAACCTGACTTTTTGATACCTTCCAAAAGTTCGTGTTTTGTTGCGATTTCTGATTGTGCTTCACCATACATCTCATCAAATGAAGGTGCTTCATAATAGTTTCCTGTCAAGTATGCAGCCAAACCTAACAACAATTCGTAAGTTTGACCTACATTCATACGTGAAGGAACACCCAGCGGGTTAAGAACGATATCAACCGGTGTACCATCAGGCATAAACGGCATATCTT
>JBGUSD010000093.1:0-3983 GCA_045132355.1 Candidatus Gastranaerophilaceae bacterium | reverse complement strand
TCATCTCCACCTTAACCTTGTCTCCGGGTAAAATTCTTATAAAATTCTTTCTTATTTTCCCTGAAATATGAGCCAAGATTTCATGGTCATTTTCAAGCTTTACGCGGAACATTGCATTCGGCATAGCTTCTAATATTGTTCCTTCTAGTTCTATAACGTCTTTTGACATATATTTCCTTTGCTACTTATATCGTTGCTTTTGGGCATAATGATCCCGCATTCTAAAATTATATTTGCTGAATATTTGAATGCAAGCAGTATTGTTGTGTTTGCATGGTATTTTTGGTGGATTTTTGTTTGTTTGTTTTTATAAAATAAGCACTCTTTCAGAATATACCAACAATAACAAAAAGTCGGCTTGCATAAATGTTTCCGACTTTTTGTAAATTTTTCTTAATATTTTAATATATTATATTTTTAATTAAACAATTAGTAGTCCATTACCCAACCTTCTTCCATGATATGGTTGAAGCATCCGACACCGTAGTTGCTGGAACAACCACCGAAACTTTTTATAGAACCGTCTTTATTGACATAAATTGCAAATGCATCTCTGCCATACACATTAGCACCTTTTTTACCATCAACATCCAGATCTATACGTATAGTAGAATTAGTCGGGAAAGCGGTCATACAAAAAGTCGCACCCGTATCCGTGCTAATACATTTAGCGTCGGTAGCATGCACAACATTACGCGCTCTTTCAGCAGTTGCTCCTTGTCCCGTTTTATATGTTTCCGGGATACAACCATCTACACTGCTGCAAAACTTCACAACTTTAAAATATTTTTTCATAAATTTTTCCAGTTCTCCGGAATCAAATATTCTACTATCTGCAAGATTATCAACATCTTGATCGACAAGATAATTTTGTAATGCATTTTCTAACGTATTATATGCCCTTTGCAATCTTGCAACATACGTTTTGTTTTTGTAATCTGCCATAAGGTTTGGCAGCGTCAAAGTAGCGACAACTCCAATTATACCCAATGTTATTAGTGTTTCTGCCAATGTGAAGCCTTTTTTCATTATTTTTACTCCTATTCTAATAAAGTCTTATCTACATTTATATTATAAATTATACTAACATAATTTATGATAAAATATTAATTTTCTTTACAAAAATATTATTTTTTGAAATTATGTGGGAATAAAATACTTATATACATTAGGAGAGTATATTATGAGCAAAGTTAACAGTATAGAAGATTTAGAAGCACTAAAGGCAGCGGCCTCTTCACAAGGTGCAACAATTCCAAACTATAATGAATGGAACAATATTCTTTCTGACTTTCAAGAACTTGGTGTTCAATCAACAGGTTCATACGAAGGCGATTTAGCTTTGCATACCCAAATGCGTATGGAAGCCGAACAAATGGCTGAACAAATGGAAGTAGAACAAGCAAAACAAACTCAACAAGTTCAGCAAACCCAGCCGCAGCAAATGGTTTCTACAGATAATGAACAAGCATTAAAGGCAACTGTAGCAAATGGTGTAAGTTCCGATATCATGGCAAACTATATGAAAGTTTTCCATATGATTTAGTGAACTACTTTTATCCTGCTCAGAGGCCAAAACAAGAACACAGCACGACCTATAAAACGGTCTTGTTTTAGTGTTCCCCAATATCTGCTGTCTTGGGAATTTCCACGATTATCACCCATCATAAAATACTCATCCTCTTTTAACTTAATCGGACCGCAGAACATACGTTCTGTACATAGGGAATAGTCATAAACACTTTTTACGTATGGTTCATCCAATTTTTCACCGTTAATATATACATAACCGGCACCTGTTGAATCGATTTTAACTTCAAGAGTGTCTCCCGGCATCCCTATTACTCGTTTGATATAAGCCACATCTTTACAGAAAAATCCTGTCAGTCTTGAGAATAGTTTCCAAGGAGTATTTTTTAATTCTGTAAATGGCGGGTAAAATACCATTACATCCCCTCTGTTTGGCGTTTTATAAAATCTTGAAAATCTTTCTACGACAATTCTGTCACCTTCAACAAATGTTGGTTTCATAGAACCTGACGGTATCCATCTTATTTCTCCGACAAAAAATCGGATTATTATAACCATCACAAGAACAAATACAATAGTATCAACGGTTTCTTTAACAGCCGGTTTTTTATAAAACTCAATTATCTTATCAAACATTTCTGATTAACTCCAAAAGCTCAATTAGTGCCTTTTTATACGGGCTCTGCGCAAAATCTTTTATGAGATACAATGCACAATCTACATAATTATTTATCAAAGCTTTAGTTTTTGCAATACCTTCATCTATATTATCAGACAATATTATCGGCGCATTATAAATACCTTCTTCAATATCAGAAGCATTTTTCCCCTTGTCTGCACTTATAACATTCTTCAAATCATCTCTTATCTGAAATGCCAATCCAAAATTATTGGCAAATTCGCAGACAGTATCCTCTTGATCTCCTTCGTCAGTTAAAATTACGGCAGAATGCAAAGTACTTTCAAAAAGTTTTGCTGTTTTTTGTTCTGATTTTTTGATATATTGTTCTATCTTTGTTTTCTTATATCTGCTAAAATATTGGTCTGCTTCGCCAAAGCACATCTGCTCAAGCGTTTTTGAAAATATATCCAAAACTTCTAACGAACCTATTTTAACAAGCTTTTGCATAGCAAGAGCCAACAAATAATCGCCCCCAATAACCGCCAAATTATTATCAAACTTTTCATTCAGGGTTTTTCTGCTTCGTCTGAGTTTTGCATCATCAATAACGTCATCGTGGATGAGTGACGCATTATGTATCAGTTCAACCGCCGCCAAAAGTTCATAATGTTCAGGTAACAAATACATCTTTGCAGCACGCATGTACAAAATTGCTACAAGCGAACGAATTCTTTTTGACGGAGATTTTATAAATTTTTCCAAATCTTTTTCAAGCTTTGGATTTATTCCCATAGCAAACATTAGGTTACTATTTACTCTCTCTATGTCAGCATTTACGACATCTAAAATTTGTTGATACTTTTTGTCCATATAGTAATTATATTATAAAGAAAAATATATATACAGACATTTTGGCAGACTAAAGTCAGATAAGACGATATGCCTGATAAGTCTGACCCTACATTACTTAAAAGACGTTAAGACGCTAAATTCAAAATATTGTAGTGCCTCAGGCACAAAAAAAAACGACTTATTGCTAAGTCGTTGGAAAATCAATAGGAAAAAGGAAAAGGGAAAATAAAACTTGTTTCTAACCAAATGTGTTAAATGTTTTTTCAACACTGTTTTTAATTACGCTTGAAACTGCTTCCATTTCTGTTGAAACTGCCTTTTGTTCAGTATCAAGCTGTTTTAATCTCAATTCAAGGTTTTTGTCTTGTGCTTGTACAATTTCGATTTTTGCGTTTATCTCTTGGACTGCTTGATCGTACTGATATTTTTCATATTCATACTGATTCATAGCATCGTCATACTTTTCTTGATCCGTCATTGTTGTCGTTGTCAATGAGTACAAAGTTTCACCAATTTTTTCACCGGCAGAATTTAATTGAGGAATTGCAACTGCTATATATCTGCCCGTAGAATCTTTTTCAACCCTGCAATCTTTTACACCTTTGACTTCTTCTGTTGTTGTTGCAGAACCGATTGTATAACATTTTACTGATGAAATAATTGCATCATTAGTATCTTCTTTAACCGCATTAGCACCTGCAATATCATCTTTGTTGTAGAAGAATGGTTGCCAAGTTCCTGAAGTTGTGTTTTGAATATATCTTATCATCCAACCCTTTTCAGGAGTGCCGTATTTATCATTTAATATATCTATATAATATTTTTCTTCTTCTTCTAATCTATCAAGTTGATCCTTTGATAAAGTACTCAAATATTCATCTGCAGGGGTACCTGAATATCTGCCGTCTGCACTTCTTGAAATTGAAGGATAAGAATCTCTTGATGCTCCCATATCTCTCAATGTATTTGAACCAACCAT
>JBGUSD010000092.1:0-4607 GCA_045132355.1 Candidatus Gastranaerophilaceae bacterium | reverse complement strand
GTTGGTATGGGTTGCAGTATTATATGCAGCTGGGCCGGTGAAAAACTTGCATCAAAAATCGCAGGTAAGGATGAACTGGAATTGGCTCAAGAAAAAGAAGTCGAAAGTCTTGCACAAGCAGCACAAGATGATTCTGAAGTAAAGCAAGAACTGATAGCTACAGCTCAGGAAAGACTAAATGAAGAAGGTCTGACTAATGACGGGATGGTTGCACAAAACAGTTTGCGCAGAGTTTTAAGAGAACAGCCTCAACAATCTCAACAACTTCAACAGCCTCAAGCACAAGCGTCAGAACCTACACAAGTTGATGTTCAGGACGCAACAAACAACACAACAAAAACACAAAAATCACAACCTTTATTTACAAGATCAAGCTTCCCGACATTTAATCCTTTCAATATGGGAATGAACATGTTTGGATACAATAACCCGTATGGATTCAATATATATACTCAACCATTTATGACAAATCCATTTGGATCAGCATTCCAATACGGCGTAGGGTCAACTAATTTCTTTAACCCTTATATGCAGTTTCCATACGGTATAAACCCAATATCAACAAAAGCTTATACAGCATAAAAAAGGCCGGTTTAAAAACCGGCTTTTTTATAACTTAAAGTGATAATGCATTAAAATCACGTTCTGCAACTGATGATGTTGTCTCAAATAATCTGGTGAAGAATCTTTCGATTGCCGCTTCCATACCCTTTACTTCACAAGGCAAGTTTTCATCTCTCTTTGCATTAGTCATTGCATTTGAAAAAATTTCTTCTTGATACATTTTTCTACTCCTATCTATCTTCACATAAATATAGACGGACATGTTCTGAAAAACTTTAATTTTTTAAATAATATTGTTACAAAATTTATTAATTAAGAGAAAAATAAAAAGGTTTACTGTAAAATAAAAAATAGAGGAAGATAATGGAAGATTTTCAATTAACGAGCTATGATTATTACTCCAGCAGAAGAAACATGGAAGTAATATCCAAAATCGTAGATGCACTTAAAGGAATACTTGAAGAAGATAAGCAAGCGGAACAACCGCTATTTTTAAGGACTTCAGAAAATCTTATATTAAATATCGCAAAAAAAGTAGTACTTGATAAGAAAAAGACATTTCTTATAGGAATTACAGGCGAAAGCGCCTCCGGCAAAACAGTATTTGTAGATAACACAATCAAGGCGTGCATAAAAACAAAAACCGAAGGAATTTACACAGTAATCCGCTGCGACGATTACTACAAAGACACTTCTAAAGAGCTTATAGATGCAGGAAGCTATGAAGAACTATTTAAAACCGGCTTCAGCTTTGATACCCCTAATGCCATAAATTTGGATTTAATGAAAAGGCACTTAATAGATTTAAAAGCCGGCAAAACAATAACTTCGCCAAAATATGACTTTGTGACATGCGTTTCCGATCCAAACGGCGACATAAAAACTCCGGCAAAAGTTGTTTTAACAGAAGGTCTTTACGTTTTAAACGAAGGGGTTAGAGATATTATGGATGTAAAAGTCTACGTTTTCACCCCTCTTGAAGTTTTAAAAGAGCGTTGGTACAAGAGAGCAGCGCTGAGAGGTAAGACCGGCGCCGCTGCGGACATGCAGTTTGCAGACGTAAACAAAACCGCTCAAGAGTACATAAGACCTACATACCAGATATCTGATGCGGTTATCAACGGATTGGTCAGCCAGAAATACATCCAACAGATAACCGACAAGATATTCCAAGCCTTAAAAAATATAGATTATTAAAAAGCACCTATAAAGGTGCTTTTTACTTAATAGTCAAATGCTCTTGCACATCTTTTCTGTGTTCGGATAATCTTTGCACATTTATCACACTTTTTAACCTTATGGCATTTATGGGTTTTTACTTTTGCACACTTATTACAGTTTCTAAAACCAGTAAATGGATTCAAACTTGCCAACCCATCATATGTCCAGGCAAAAGCCCCTTGTGCAGGAATCAATAGCACAGATAGTACTGCTAATGAAGCAAACATCTTTTTCATAAACATTACCTCCTATACCAATCACTAGATCGGTTTACTATAATACAATTTTAAAAGTTTAACTCTAAATATTCATTGCACTATTTATTAATAAAAGAAGTAATGCAAAAGCATTAAAAAAGGTGAATCCTTTTGAGATTCACCTTTCAATTCGCTTATTGGCAAACTACTTAGCAATGCTAGCATTTTCAAGAAGTTCTACATAGATTTCTTCGCCAGCTTTAGCGTGGTAGTTAAGACCAGGTGTTACCAAACCAGTGATCAAACCAATTGCTGCACCAACAGGAGCACCAATTGCAACACCAGTACCGATTTTGTGTGGATGTGGAATGAATGCCAAACCAACACCAGCACCTGTACCAACTGCGCCACCACCAACTGTGTAAGCTAACAATTTACCAGCTGTCATCCAAGGACCTTCTTTCAAAGCATGATCTTTGTAGAATGGTTTTGCACACAAATCAACAGT
The DNA here is from genome assembly GCA_045132355.1 of Candidatus Gastranaerophilaceae bacterium. Lineage (GTDB taxonomy): Bacteria > Cyanobacteriota > Vampirovibrionia > Gastranaerophilales > Gastranaerophilaceae > SIG32. The sequence continues at coordinate 2,117 of JBGUSD010000092.1, read as the reverse complement.
TTTACCGTTAGGTAAAATAACTTGGTTCAATTGAACATATGCTCTTGCATTTTTATTGAACCATTGTGGATTTTGGATTTCAAGAACATTACCAACGAATACTGATCCAGCAGGTATCAATAAAGTACCTTCTTCAGTGCAGATGTCTTCTGGGTTAGTGAATTTAACAACATCGCCAGGTTGAGCATCTTCAGATTTAAATCTTTCGTCGAAAGCAACTTCCAATACGTTACCTTCTAAGATAATGTTTCTCAAATTAGTGATTGTTACATCATGGTTTGGAGCATTTTTCTTAATGTTCAAATGTTCAGTACCAAGAACTTGTTCTTTAGCACCTAAATATTGATCTTTAATCAAACCAATTTTACTTCTCAATCTTGCAAGAAGAACTGCAGCTTCAGCTCTTGTTAATTCATCAGTTGGACGAAGTTGTTTTGCATCAGGGTAGTTAACATAGATACCATAAGCTAAAGATTTAGCATAAGGTCTTGTTGCCCATGCAGGAACTTTGTCTGCATCTGTGAAGTAGTTCAAGATTGAAGTATCAGTAGCCGCATCTTTTGTAATGTGGCTGATAACTGATTGAGCTTCGTCTCTCAGCATAATTCTTGAAGGTTGGAATGTTCCGTTTGGATAACCATAAACCAAACCTAATTGTTGAGAACGAAGGATGTCTGAATAATCAGGATCTGCAGTTGTTACGTCAGAGAAAATATTTTTAATTCTGACATTAAGATTGTCATTTGATAAAACTTTCAATAAAGCTTTTACAAACTCAACTCTAGAAACTTTTTCTTCAGGATAAAAATGTCCTGATTGATCAATAGTCATGATGTTGCGAGAAACAACATCAGCTATTTCAGCTTGTGCCCAATAAGATTTGCTAACATCAACAATTGTTGTTGTAGCAGCAAGGGCAGGAACTGTGTTCAATGCAATAAAGCTAATTGCCATTAAACCTGCTAATAATTTTTTCATCTTCATCTTCCTTTTCTTTACTACTAGTAAACAAATTTTCTCAAGACAAGTATACTCCAATTAAAAAAATTTGTAAAGTCATGATTTTAATCAAATAAAAAGCCCCATTTGGGGCTAAAATTTTTTCTAGGAAAATAGGAATAGGAAGTTTAATCTCTCTCTTGTTTAAACGGTTAAATACTCTCTCTTAACATCTCTCATGTTTATTTGATGTTCGTATATATATAAAGTATATATTAATTACACAATTTCAACAAAATGATTTTCTGTTACAAAAATTAATATATCATCTTGCTACTCTCTGAATAAGTATTTAACAAAGATTATAGAAAATATCGCCGGGATAAATGAAACACCAAACAACACTTTTGTAATTCCGAAAGTCTGGGCAAGATAGCCATTAAGGGACATAATAATTGCAACTATCCCCCAAGAAAAACCGTTTATAAACCCCCCAATAATGCTTTTATATTCTGGCAACACTCCTTGAGCCATATTCATCGTAACAGGCACAGCTAGCATAGTGACAAAACCCATTGCGAAAAATATAAGCATAGATAAAACCTGAAAATCCTTATATGTCATGATAAACAAAGACATTAACGGTAAAGTGGAAATCATTGAAAAATAGAATACCTTTTGAGTTCCAACCAATTTTTCAAACTTATCACTCAGCAAAGATCCTACTCCGCCAACGAAAATAAACACAAATAAGGCCATGCCTATATAAAATGGAGAATGACCCATATCTTTCCATAAGAACGGCAATAATATAAAACATGAGGTAGAAATCAAAGATTTAAGCATGGATATTACATTTAATATATTGAGTTTTCTGTTTGACAATATTTTCTTAAAGGCAGGTTTCATGTTATAATGTGGCTTTTTGAGGGTATGCATACTAGGAACAAATTTAAACATAAGAGAGACCCAAAAGATGCCCAGCACCGACAGCACCGGCATTTTATCAAGCCCTAAATATTGCGCAACATAAGAAGACAACATTGGGCCTACAGAATACCCCAATGTGCCCATTCCAATGAATATACCTATCGTTTTGCCTTTATCTGAAGACGCAAAACTGTTTACCAAGCCTAATGCCTGAGGATGAAACAGACTGGAGCCCAAACTTCCGAGCA
>JBGUSD010000091.1:0-7697 GCA_045132355.1 Candidatus Gastranaerophilaceae bacterium | reverse complement strand
TAATTCTTTAATCCAACGGTTAGATTCCTATTTTTGCAGAGTTTTTTGAGTTTTGCAATTGCTCTGTTTTCTATTTGTCGGATTCTTTCCCTTGATACGCCATATTGAGAACCTATTTCATCAAGAGTTTTCTTAACCCCGTTGTTATCCAGTCCGTATCTCAAAATTAGGACATCACGTTCTTTTTGGCTCAATTGATTCAAAATCCTTCTTATATCATCAAGCAGATTTTCCTGAGAAACTCTGCTATCCGGAGTAATAGTACTTTCATCAACTATAAAATCAGAAATCTTTGAAGAATCTTCATCAGAGCTGTTTGCCGGAGTATCCATACTTATTGTTGATTGTGCAGCCTTAATTATTGATGTTAATTTGCTTACGGGAACTCCCATACGGTACGCAATTTCTTGTTTTGTAGGCGTGTGTCCAAGTTCAGTCGTCAAGTCCAATGTGGCTCTGCGAATCTTGCCCAAAGATTCTATCATGTGGATAGGAAGTCTAATGATTCTTGCTTTATCTGCTATAGCCCTTGTTATTGATTGCTGAATCCACCATGTTGCATAGGTCGAAAATTTGTATCCTTTTGTATAATCAAATCTTCCGGCAGCTTTCATCAATCCCATATTTCCCTCTTGAATGAGATCTAAGAATGAAAGTCCTCTGCCAATGTATTTTTTTGCAATACTTACAACAAGTCGAAGGTTTGCATTTACAAGAACGTCTTTTGAAAATTCATCATGTTCTTCTTTTATTTTTTTTGCCAAATCAAGTTCCTGATCAGATGACAAAAGCGGAATTTTGCCTATCTGTTGGAGATAAATTCTTACGCTGTCATCAGAATTTATAGAAGACAAACTTTCTTGAACCTTTGGATCTTCAACAGATTCGAGGACATTATCATCATCCTCATCATTTTCCTGCATTTTATGAAAATCAACGTCTTCATCAGAAATATCTTCGGTTAATATTCCAAATTTTTCAAACTCTTTCTTCATTATTGCTCCTAATATTAATATTACATGATTTTTGATATTAGAGTTATTTTGTAATATTAATTAACTTTTGTCTTACATTCTCAAAGATTATAGCTGCCAGAGCGTTTGATACGTTTAATGAATTAAAATCGTTCAGCATTGGAATTTTTACCACAAAATCAGATAGTTTTAATAATGATTTTGAAACTCCTGCATGCTCTGCACCCATAATTATTGCCGAATTCATATTGCTATAATCAATGTTATAATAATTATCTTTTGCGGAAGCATCAGTTGCAATTACCCACCAGTCGTTGTCCTTTAGTTTTTGTACGGCATTAACCAGACTATTTACTTTTATTATTGGAATATGGTTAATTGCGCCTGCACTTGTTTTTTCTACGATAGAATTTACCAAAACGTTTCTTCTTGACGGGATAATAATACCTGCAACTCCTGCGCAGACACAAGTTCTTATAATAGCTCCCAAATTATGAGGATCTTCAACCCCATCAAGAATTACAAGAGAGTCATTTGTGTGATTTTTGCTTATAAAATCTTCAAGCTCCATATATTCAATAGGTGCAACCTGTGCAATTATACCTTGATGATTGTATTCTGCGTACGGAAAAAACTTTTCTTTTGCTACAAATTGGTACACGACACCGTTTTGGCGTGCTAATTCTTTTATTTTTTCAAGTTTTGTATCGTTGTGGAGATTTTTTGAAATTAAAATTTTATTTATTTCTCTGTCTCCGGCGATAAGAGCTTCAAGTACCGAATTTTTGCCATAAATTATGTCATTTGTCATTATACAACCGCCTTTGCAGACACGTCAAGCATCCTGTCTATGCAGCCGAGAGCTTTTTGTGCCAAATCTTTGTCAACATTTATTTCGTGTTGTTCGTGTAACAGTGCGTTATAAATATCTTCAAGAGTATGCCATTTCATATTTGGGCAAATAATGTTGTCTTTTATCATAATGAATTCTTTTTCGGGATAATCTCGTTTAAGCCTGTCATATACGCCTTTTTCGGTTGCAATCACAAATTGTTTATCATCATTTTTTGCTGCATATGCCATAATTTCTTTTGTGCTTCCGACAAAATCTGCAAGGTCGGCAACAGTTTTATGACATTCCGGATGCGCCAAAATTTTTGCAGCAGGATATTTTTTACGCATTTCAAGAATATCTTCAGCCTTAATTCTAAGATGCGTCGGACAATATCCGGGATATGTTATGACCTCAACGCCGTCAAGTTGTGATTCAACCCATTTCCCTAAATATGTATCAGGTAAAAATAATATTTTTTTTGCATCTAAACTTTTTACTATTTTTAAAGCATTTGAACTTGTGCAGCAAATATCACATTCTGATTTAACTTCTGCTGTTGAATTTATATAACATACCGTTGGAAGACCAGGGTTTTTTGCTTTAAATTCTCTTAATTGTTCCAAATTTACCATATCAGCCATAAGGCATCCTGATTCAAGTCTTGGCAATAATACTTTTTTGTTTGGTGATAAGATTTTGGCAGTTTGTGCCATAAAATAAACTCCTGCAAAGACAATTACATCGGCATCGGTTTTTGCTGCCATTTGGCTTAGGTACAGGGAATCTCCGACAAAATCTGCAACTTCGTCAATTTCAACGTTTTGATAACAATGCGCCAAAATAACGGCATTTTTTTCTTGTTTAAGTTGCTTTATTTTTTGAATCAGATCTTTCATTATGAGGCATATCCTCCATCTAGTGTAAATTTATGTAAATATCTAGCAGTTCCTTAAATATATTGTATAATAAAAATAAGAATTGAGATAATATAAAGTTTGGTTATATGGAAAAATTTTTAAATGAATTATTGGCAAAATTTGGTTCCGCAAGCAAAGATTGCGTTTGTTTATCTGTAACGCCGGATTTAGGTCTTGAAATAATAAAAGTTGATCCAAAGTTGAGGTCAGTAGAAGCATATGCTTGCAAACCTTTGGCGTATAACGAAACAAGACGTGAGATTGAAAACTACGAACAATTTAAGGCTGTGTTTGAAGATCTGACAAAGGAAATAGGAGTCAGTACAAAGTGCAGCGTGGCTCTAAATTTGCCAACAGTCATGATTGACAAAATGGATTTGGCCTTACTCTTGAGCGATGAAAACGTGCTCGGTGCATTAACATCAGCTGCAGAGCAATCTTATTTGTTTAAAAGAAGTGATCCAATGATTAGTTGGTTTGATGCTTCAGTAAATTCAGCTTCAGATACAAGGAAGATCTTTTATTCAGCGGTACAAAAAACGGCTATTGATAATATCAAATCTGTTCTTGAAGGTATGGGGGCTTCTCTTGTCAGTGTTGAAACATCTTTAACTTCATACCTGCGAGCTTTGGATTATTCAGGATTAGCTGAAGCTGAGATGCAGGAAGGTGTATCCTGGAATTTGATGATCGTAAACCCTATGGGTTATTCAATCATTGCAATGCAAGGAAAGAAAATAGTTGATTCTTATGAAGAACCTATTGCGTTAAAGACGTATGAAGCAGAAGAAGTATATGATGCCATTTCTCAATCTGCGCAGATATCTTTGATGAGTTTCCCTGCAACTAACATGTGTATTATCTCAGAAACAGATTTGGTTAGTGCAGAATTATTGTCTGCAAAAATTCCATTTGACGGTAAAATAAACTTTGTTGAAAATAATAGTTACAGAAAGAAAGATTATCTTCCGGTAAGTTTGAATGTCCTTCCAAACGATGCAGCTAAAATTTCATTAGCTGCCATTGGTGTTGGAGTTTCAAGAATACACCCGTACCCTGTTAAACTTGATTTTATCGCGTCAGGTGACGTTGAGGCAAAAACAGAGGAAATACCTGACTTTACGTTTACCATGGGCGGGAAAGAATATACTTTGACAGAAGCAACAATGAGAATAATTGCTGTTGCAATTATTGCAGTAATTGCTGTACCGCTGTTAATTGCACTCATGATTTTGCCTAAGATACAAAATAGCAAGCAGGCTGCTTTGGATATGGAAACGGCTAAAGTTAACAGTATTGAAGCTGATATTAAAAAATTCAAGGATGAAGCTTCAAATACCGGTTTTGTCGTAAAAACAGAGATTGAAAATGTATTAAAAAGTAACAGGTCAAAATTAATGGCTTATTCTGCATTGGGTTCTTCTGTTCCGAGAGATTTGTGGATAACGTATTTTACAACAGATTCTCAAGGCAAAATTGATATAAAGGGATCCTCTGAAAATGTTGAAGATGTGTATATATTCTTTAAAAATATGAGAGATTCTCTTGTTGATGCTCAAATGCGTTTACGAACTCTTGAGATGTCTTCATCTTTGGAAGATGCTGTTGAGATTGGTGAAACATATTACAATTTTGAAATTACTAATATGACAGAGGGCGAGTTGAATCCTGAAACTGCAAGCGAGGAAGGTTCCGGCAATAAAGCCAATAATAACAGCAAAGATGGTGACAACAGCGGCAAAAATGCCACGGCAAAACCTAAATCTCAACCACAATCAGCAACAAGCGGAAACAAACCGTCAGCTCAAGCAACTAAGTTGGATGAAGTTTTACCGGAATTGGATATGAATTAGGTAAGGAATATTATGGAAAAGTTTGAAACATATTTAAAACAGTATAAAATAGTTGTTGCAATTGCAGTTGCGGGTCTTGTTTTGATAGGTTTTCTTATTTCTAAAATTGTTCCTATCATAATTGATAACATTGATACATCAAAGAAAATAACAGAAGCTCAAAAGAATTATAAAGACAAACAACGAGTTTTGGAATCAATCAAAACACAGTTAGCTGAAACGCAAAAACGTAATGAGGAAGTCATAAAAGCTTTTTATAGACCAATCGGGCAGGCCTCAGATACGGAATCTGCTATTGCAGAAGAATTTGCTGAAATCTTGGTTGTCTTAAGAGGCAATTCAATTAAAATGAAATCCATAGAATATACATATGACCCAGAGGATGATGCTTTTGTTAAAAATATACCTGATAAGTACAGTGTAGCCAAACTGGATATGGAACTTATTGGAACTTACAAAAATTTTGAAAGTTTTTTGAAAGAATTATATAAGCACGAGCATTTTCTTGACATTGGAAGTATAGAAATTGTTCCATATAAAAAAGACAAGAAAATTCTTATTGTTAAAATGCAGTTAAAATTATATGCTCAAAAGTAGTTATTCCCAATTTATTGAAAAATAAGAGTTTATATTTTTGATGCAGTTTGCACAGAAATTTGTTTCGAGTCTGCAGTTCTTTGAATAGTCTTTTAGACTGCTTCCTGAGCGCCCTCTGTGATCGTTTGCAAGAAACGGACAGGAATATATTCCTTTTGAAGTTAAAACACGCCCATATTCACAGTCCAGACTTCTCCATTTGGATTGCTCGGTTTGTTCGGAAGTTTCATTTTTATTCACCCATTTGTTTACCTTAAAATTATCGTCTATTGCATTAAATCCAAATTTTGAAAATATGGTTTTAAATTCGTTGATTAATACGGACCTATCTTCTCTATAGTAATTTGTTATACATATAATTGGTATGAAATTGTATTTGACAAGGCTTTTAAGTGCGTTCAGGGCTTGTCTGTACACCCCTCTGCCTCTTATATCATCACATTTTACTTCGTCATAATGATCAATGCTTATTTGAAAAAGGATTTGGTAGTCACTTTCGTCTTCTACTTTTTTTAAAAATCTTGCTTTTTTTTCGTTTATAAATGAACCGTTTGTGCAGATACAAACGTTGCATTTTTTTAGACACATTCTAAGAATACTATTGAAATCAGGATGTGTCATTGGTTCTGCACCTGTCAGATATATGCATTTGATATCTTCTGAGTTTGAATCATTCAGAGCTTCTTTTATTTTGTCAATGCTGATGAAATCTTTTACTTTTCTTGACAGAGGAAAATCTATAAAACAGTGTTTGCAGCGTTGGTTGCAGTTTTGTGCAGTTAATTCTATAAACAAATTAGAAAGGTTTTTTAAATTGCTTGTCGGTGCGGCGTAAATCGTATTATTCATTTTCAACTCCTTTTAAATAAATTTTAGAATTGAAAAAATTAAATAAAATCCGCCACTATGGTAATTCATTTTTGGGAATAAAATGATGCGGTTTTTTGTCCGCAAGCCATTTGGACATAATATAATTTTCGTAACTCAGAGCAAAATTGTTCAGTGCATTTACAAGTACTCTGCCGCTGTCTGACTTCCCGACTATCAAAAAATCCCCGGTTTTATTTTCGGCAAGCATTATTTCTTTATGAACAATTTTATCTACATTGTTTTTTGGATTTTTGTATATTACATATTTAATCCATTCGCACAAGAGTTTTGTCGCCGTTGTACGGTTTTCAACAATGTCTTGATCATGTTTTTGTAAATATTTTGAAAATGCTGATAAAATCATAATTTTAAAAAGGTGTAGTCGTTGCAAAACAAATTATATCACAAATTCCGTTTGCTTTTAATTCTGTGATTATTTCTTCAAAAGTCGAACCGGTTGTACAAATGTCGTCAATTAACAAAACTTTTTTGTTTTTAAGCTGGGATTTGTCGACACTGAAAGCCTTGTGCAGATTTTCGGCTCTCTGCTTTTTTGTTAGTTTATACTGGGGTTTTGTATCCTTAATCCTTGTAATAAGGTTGAAGTTGGGCTCATAACCCGTAAGATAACAAAATTCTGTTGCAACAAGCTCCATATGGTTGTATTTGCGCTTTGCCTGTCGTTTTTTGTGCAGAGGAACGGGTACCACTTGATATTCCCCGTCATAGTTGAGTTTTTGCCAATATTCGTACATAAATTTTGCCTGATAATATGCTAAATCTTTTTGGTTGTGATATTTCAACCCACGTATTAATTTTTGCAATTCTTTTGAATAGTTGCCGGCACACAGAATATTTACTCCGTCTATTATTCGGTTTGCACCAATGGGTAGGAAGGACAGCTTGTCATAACAGTCAGAACACATACGTACAGCTTCTTTTGAATTTTTGCAAAAGTAGCATCTCTTTTTATATATCCAATCTAAAAGCCCCAAAAGTTTCTTAAACATATAATTATTTTAGCATGTAAGGGTTGTTGTGGCAATTTGAAAAGAAAAAGAGCCTGTGTTTCAAGGCTCGTTGGAATTAAGAATAGCTGGAAGTATGAAAAAGATTTAACTATATTAAAATAAAATAATACTATAATCTCAATTCTCCTACAGTGTAAATGTTTTTATTACCCAATTGTCTATATTTTTATATATGTCAAGGCAAAAAATTCCTATAAATTACAAATCTACTACCGCTGTAACTCAATAATAAGTGTACTTTCGGCACTTTATGGCTAAACCCTATAAATATATACACTTTTGGCTGCTTTACAAATTTTAACAAAAGGGGTTGACAAAACATTTGACATGGTATATAGTAAAAATGTTAGGATGAAGTGTTAAAAAAACACTTAATAACAAAACCCCGAAAGGAGGAGAATATGAAAGTAACTCCAATAAGCAACATCGTAACAAAAGCCACAAAAACAATTACCTTCGGCGAAGGTAACCTCAATAACGTAAACTCACACGTTGGACTTTTGTCATTACAAAATTCTGACAAGCTAAATTTTGAAAAAAACTTGCAGCTAACACAAAAAGCTGATGCGGTTCAAAATAACCCTATAAAGGCTTTAGGATGCAAGTTTGCCAAGGCTTAT
>JBGUSD010000090.1:0-6694 GCA_045132355.1 Candidatus Gastranaerophilaceae bacterium | reverse complement strand
TTTTTCGGCAAGTTTGTCAATAATCGGACTTGCAGAAATTATAACTATTTGGGTGTTTTTATATTCAGGATAAAATTGTGCCTGTTTTATTAACCATTCACCTGCATTTAGAGGTAAAAAGTCTGCCTCCATTTGCATATCGGTTAATATAATATCAAAAGGCTTGTCTATATTCGCAGACAGGGCAAAATCTCCTTCTTTTGCAGAAAAAGCCTGAGTGATTTCGGCATCTTCAAAAAGATACTTCATATAATTTGTGTGATGTCTTACCCAACTTGGTGAATCGTCTGCAATTAATATCTTCATATTCTTATTATATCAAAATTAAAAAGGATGGGCTTTGCCCCAAAAAAGCTGGTACATTAACAATTAAGATTTAACGGATGTCGTTAAAGAATGGAGAAGGGGCTCAGCCCCCAAAAAGCTGGTACATTAACAGTTAAGATTTAACATATGTCGTTAAAGAATGAAGAAGGGGCTCAGCCCCAAAAAAAGACCTCTGTTACAGAGGTCAAGGTTGGTTATTTTTGTTAGGTTATATAGTATTATGTCAGTATCGTACTTTTTCTAATTACCCTCAAGATTAAATATTGCTTTAAAAGAATAAAAAGTTTACAAAAGTTAATAATGCTAATAGTATAATAATATTATGTGGGTCAAGTTAAAAAAATGGTTTTTATCGCGAGTTATGCGAAAAAAATATTACAGAACGGGCAAATGCAAGGCTTGCGGCAAATGCTGCACGCAAATCTATGTAAAGCATTATAAGCATGTATTGCAGGATGAAAGCGAGTTTGAAAAATTGCAATATTTGCATAGTTTTTATGCGCATTTGAAAGTTATAGGCAAAGACGATATTGGTTTAATATTTGAATGTCAGAATCTTGATTCGGAAACTCACAGGTGCAAAATTCACAGATTTCGCCCTGCAATATGCAGAAGGTATCCACAGGAAGAACTGTTTTCTATGGGAGGAGCGCTTTCTGACGATTGCGGATATAAGATGGAGCCAATAATTCCTTTTAAAGATGTCATGAAGCGTGTCAGCAAGAAAAGGGGAATTTTCAGGTAGGCTGATGTTGACAGGATTGAGTCAATAAAGTACAATTTTTGTAGGTTATTATATAAACAGGTGGTTTTTATGTCAAATATTAGAAGTAAAAAAGCATTTACACTATCAGAAGTTTTAATTACGTTGGGCATAATAGGTGTTGTTTCCGCTTTGACTTTGCCTAGCGTTGTGATTAACTATAAAAATAGGGTGTATGTAGCGCAACTTCAAAGAACATGTAATATATTATCTACAGCCGCATCAAGATTAATGAAGGATGAAGAAGTAGATGATATGATCTATACCTCTTTATTCATAGATGATGCTTCAGTGGCTGCAGCGAAGGCAGCACAGGAAGACTTCTTCAAAAAATATTTCAAGGTGACACATTTATGCGGATATGAAAACAAAAACAAAGAGTGCTTAGGTGCAGTGTATAAAGGCTTGAACAAAAACAACGGTTTTTTCCCGGAACCTGGAAAACAATATTGTGCAAAGGTAGATACAGGGGCTGTTGTATGTATTAATGGTTATGGGTTGTCATCTAATGATTATGCCAATGTTTCTATTGATGTTAATGGGGCTAAAGGTCCAAATATATTGGGACGTGATGCTTTTAATCTTATTCTTGACCGCAAAGGTTCGCTAAAGGAGAGTGCTCACAATGGCAGTCGTCATGCAAAATGTGGTGTTTCCCATGTTGAATACGGTGCAGGTTGTTTTGATAAAATAGTAAAAGATGGCTGGAAGATGGACTATTAATTAAAAAACAATTACCCTTTTGGCTAATGTAGTAGGATAATTCGTAATTTATAATGGATTACGAAAGGATGTTGTATGAAAATTTTGCTGTTACTTTTAGTGTTGGCAGTAGCTGTTCCTGTGTTTGCGACTTGCAGTATTGATATGGAAAAACCTTGTACGGCTGAAAACTCGTTGGATGTGAGAATAGATCCTGATCCCGTAGAACAGATGAATAAGTCCACAAATTCAATATCGCAAGACAAGACTTTCGAAACACAAACTCAGACATACAATTCTAACTGTCAATTTGGTATTTGTTTACCGGACAAAACCCCAAACGATACCAATTTGCAAAACTAAAGGGCACATATTGTGCCCTTTTTTGTTTTGAAAAATATTTTTAAAACATTAATTTTTTGTTTATTTTTTAAGTAAATTGCAAAAATGATGTTATAACTGTAATGTAGATAAAATGTGATTTACAAAAAGGAGATAAAAATATGGCAAAGACTATTGGTATTGACTTGGGTACAACAAACTCTGTTGTAGCAGTCATGGAAGGCGGTAAACCAACCGTTATTGCTAACGCTGAAGGTTCTCGTACAACCCCTTCAATCGTTGGTTTTTCTAAAACAGGTGAAAGACTAGTCGGACAGCTTGCAAAACGTCAAGCGATTTTGAACCCTGACAAAACGGTTGCTTCAATCAAACGTCATATGGGCGAGGATTACAAAGTAAACATTGACGGAAAAGACTATACACCACAAGAAATTTCAGCAATGATTTTGAGAAAATTGGCTGATGATGCAAGTTCATATTTGGGTGAAAAAGTTACATCTGCAGTTATTACAGTTCCTGCATACTTTAACGACGCACAACGTCAGGCAACAAAAGATGCTGGTAAAATCGCAGGTTTGGACGTTCTTCGTATCGTAAACGAACCAACAGCTGCAGCTTTGGCTTACGGTTTGGAAAAAGATAAGAGCGAAAAAGTTCTTGTATTTGACTTAGGTGGTGGTACATTTGATGTTTCAATTTTGGAAATCGGTGACGGTGTTCACGAAGTTCTTTCAACATCAGGTGATACACACTTAGGTGGTGACGACTTTGACCAAAAAGTTATGGATTGGATGTGTGATGAATTCAAGAAAACAGAAGGTATTGATCTTCGCTCAGACAAACAAGCTATGCAACGTGTTAAAGAAGCTGCTGAAAAAGCTAAGTGCGAACTTTCATCAGTTATGGAAACAAACATTAACTTGCCGTTTATTACAGCTGACGCAAACGGTCCAAAACACTTAGACTTGAATTTGACAAGAGCTAAGTTTGAAGATCTTTCACGTGATTTGTTGAACAGATGTAAAACCCCTGTTGAAACAGCTTTGAAAGATGCAGGTGTTTCAAAATCTGATATCAACGAAGTTGTATTGGTTGGCGGTTCATCTCGTATCCCTGCTGTTCAACAGTTGGTTAAAGAATACACAGGCAAAGAACCTAACCAATCAGTTAACCCTGATGAAGTAGTTGCGGTTGGTGCAGCAGTTCAGGCAGGTGTATTGGCCGGTGAAGTTAAGGATATCGTACTTCTTGATGTAACGCCTCTTACATTAGGTATCGAAACATTGGGCGGCGTTATGACACCACTTGTTCCTAGAAACACAACAATCCCTGTTTCTAAATCTCAAGTGTTCTCAACTGCTGAAAATAACCAAACAGCTGTTGATATTCACGTTCTACAAGGTGAAAGACCGATGGCGGGTGATAACAAGACTCTTGGCATGTTCAGACTTGATGGCATTCCGCCTGCTATGAGAGGTTTGCCTCAAATTGAAGTTACATTTGATATTGATGCAAACGGTATCGTAAATGTTTCAGCTAAAGATAAAGCTACAAACAAAGAACAAAAAATTACGATTACAAACTCTTCTAACTTGTCAGAAGCTGATATTGACAAAATGGTTAAAGAAGCTGAAGCAAACGCGGCAGATGATAAGAAGAAAAAAGAAGAAGCAGAAATCAAAAATAACGCAACAAGTTTGATTGGTTCTGCCGAAAGAATCGTAAAAGACTTTGATGGCAAAATCGACTCTGCTGACGAAGCCAAATTGAACGAGCAAAGAGAAGCTTTGAAGAAAGCTATTGATGAAAATAAGCCAACAGAAGAATTGAAAAAACTGTCTGACGAGCTTCAACAAACAATGTTCAGCATTTCTCAAAAAGCTTACGAAGCTGTTCAAAAAGAAGGTGCAACAGCAGAATCTGCAAGCAGTGAAAGTGCATCATCCGAAAACACAAATTCTTCTGATGATGACGTAATTGATGCAGAATACACAAAAGAATAACGAAAGTTATTAACAATAAAGACGGTAAATACGGTGGGCAATATTGCCCGCCGTATTTATATTTTCATATCTTTAATTTGTCTGGCTTTGCTCTGTATTACTTTGTTGTTGTATGGCTGAGCGAATTTGTCATCTTGTAAACCCAGCTCGTCTGATTTGTCCATGTGAAATTTGTTATTGTATGCTTTTTGTATGCTGCCGTCATTCATAATTCTGTCATCTACCTTAATAATGTCATTATCATATACTGTTTTGCCGTTTTTTAGTGTTTTGCCTTCTTTACTTCTATTGGCATTTACTTCTGTAAATTCGCAGCCGACTAGTCTGTAAAAATCATTTTGTGGGGTATCAGTTATTTCTGCATGTATCAATCCAAAAAATTTTGTCGTCGGAGTCTTGCTTCCAGCGATATTTTCTTGGAAAACGGATGCTTCTCTGTCCTCAGGTATTGCTTCATAAGAAATTTTTGTTCCGTCATTCATCTCAACATGATATGTCGTAAATGCTGATACATTACCAGAGTTGTCCACCCTTGTTTTTGTTTCGGAGGAATATTTCTTTACTTGCTCTGCCTGATAAGATACTCCGCCAATTTGTAATGGTTCTGTCATAATAGCCTCCTTTTTATTTTATACTCTTTAAGCACACATTGCTTATGTATCTATTAAAACATATGGCGCTTGAAAATTGCTAATTTATACAATGTAAAACATAGAAAAATAATGAAACATAGATATACAGTATCGTTTCACCTTAACAAAATTTAATATAATATGATGCTGTACATGGGTTTTGGCGGAAATTTCAACGAGGGAAATATGGATTTTAAAAAAGCGTTTGGCGAAAAGATTAAAAGACTGAGAAAGAATAGGGGGCTTACCCAAGAGCAGCTTGCTGAAATGATAGAAATTGACCCGAGAAATCTTAGCCGGATTGAAGTCGGTTCAAGTTTTGTTAAGGCAGAAACGCTTGAAAAACTGCTACTCTCTCTTAATGTTACGACGGAAGAACTGTTTAGTAATGATCATATAAAAAGTGCTAAAGAGTTGATAAAAGATATAAATAATTATATTGATATTATAAAAAACAACAATAAAAAACTAGAAAAAATCCATAAAATGATTCGATTTATTGTTGATGATGAATAATTTTTTCACATAATAAATACTATTGAACGACGATAAGTCGTTAAGTCGTTAAGTTCATTAATAATGCGGGGCATTGTCCTTAGCCCTGCCAATAGATTGTAACCGAAAACCCCGCCCCTTGAATTTCTAACACTCGTAAACTCGTGTTGAAATTCTTCCCCCGCACCACTCATAACTTCGGGAAACAGGGTCACAAAACTCACTTCGTATCGTTTGTTCCCTTTGTTCCTCAAGGGGTGGGGGTATGGTTACAACGGCACGAAGGGCACCCGTTAGGGTCTTTACAACACGAAGTGTTGTCGTGGTTATCTATTTGGCCGCGTGTTTTTCTCTTTCTTTTCCTCAGGGTTTTCTTTCTCTTTTTGCTTCGCAAACAAAAAGAGAAAGAAAATGCTGAAAATAAAATAATATTTATTATGTAAAAAATAGCCTATTGATATAGCGGATATTTTTTGCAAAGCTTCAGAGAACGTTCTCTCAGATTTTTAAGTCCTTGCTCATTGTCTGATGCGTATATTGCGCCGGCAATAATTTTTGCAACTTCAATCATATCGTCTTCTTTAAACCCACGTGTTGTAACCGCAGGAGTTCCAAGTCTGATACCGGAAGTTACAAACGGACTTTGAGGATCGTTCGGCACGGTGTTTTTATTTGCAGTTATCCCAACCAACTCAAGTACATTGGCCATGTCTTTCCCTGTTTTGCCTGTTTTTCTCAAGTCAAGTGTCATCAAGTGGTTCTCTGTCATACCACCAACAATGTCCATACCTTCGTCCATAAGGCCTTGTGCCAAAGCTTTTGCGTTTTTGATGATTTGTGCAGCATAATTCTTGAACTCAGGCTTCATCGCTTCTCCCAAAGCAACTGCTTTTGCCGCAATAATGTGTTCCAAAGGGCCACCCTGCATTCCCGGAAATACTGCTTTATCGATACCTGCCGCGTGTTCCTCTTTGCACATGATAATTCCGCCTCTTGGCCCTCTGAGTGATTTATGAGTTGTAGTCGTCACAAAATCGGCATAAGGCGCAGGTGATGGGTGCAAATCTGCCGCAACAAGACCTGCAATATGTGCGATATCTGCTAACAACAAAGCACCAACTTCGTCTGCAATCTCTTTGAAACGTTTAAAATCAATTATTTTTGAATAATTTGATGCACCGCAGACAATAAGTTTTGGTCTGTGTGCTTTTGCCTTTGCCAAAACATCATCATAATCAATTTCGCCGTATTCATTTACGCCGTAGTGTTCAACGTCAAAATACAGCCCTGAAAAGTTTACCGGTGATCCGTGTGATAAGTGTCCTCCGTTTGACAAATCCATACCCAAAACTTTGTCGCCGGGCTTTAAGCAATACATAAATACCGCCATATTTGCCTGTGCGCCTGAGTGCGGCTGAACGTTTGCATGA
>JBGUSD010000089.1:0-2226 GCA_045132355.1 Candidatus Gastranaerophilaceae bacterium | reverse complement strand
GACAATCATTTTCTTTCGTCAGTTTCTTTTCGACAAAAGAAACTGACTGCTGGGGTGTGGGGCGGCAAAAGCCCCACATTAAAACTTTGCAGCTAAAAAGAGAAAGAAAATGCTGAGTAGAATATATGTAACGTAATAAATATTATGCCATATAAAAACGGCGGAAGATTAAATCTTCCGCCGTTAATTATGCGCTTTATAAGTAATTTTGAATTACTTATGTACTGCTTTCTTTTCTTCAACAACTGCTTGAGCTGCTGCAAGTCTTGCTTGAGGTACTCTGTATGGTGAGCAAGATACATAGTTCAAACCGATTCTGTGTGCATATTTTACAGAATCAGGGTCGCCGCCGTGTTCACCGCAGATACCGCCAACAAGTTTAGAATTAACTTCTCTGCCTTCGTTGATTGACATTTCAATCAATCTGCCAACACCATTGAAGTCAAGTGTTACAAACGGGTTGTAAGGCAAGATTTTTTGTTCAACATAGTTCTTCAAAAATTTGCCTTCAGCATCATCTCTTGAATAACCAAATGTCATCTGAGTTAAGTCATTTGTACCATAAGAGAAGAATTCAGCTTCAGTTGCAACTTCACGAGCTGTCAATGCTGCACGAGGAATTTCAATCATTGTACCAAATTTATAATCAACTCTTACGCCTTTTTCATTCATAACTTGCTCTGCAACTGCAACTAATGTAGCTTTTGCAGTTTTCAATTCGTTGATATGACCGATAAGAGGAATCATAATCCATGGTTGGATGTGATGACCTTCACGCGTCAAATCGCAGCATGCTTCAAAGATTGCTCTAACTTGCATTTCGTTGATTTCAGGATAAGTCAAACCTAAACGGCAGCCACGTAAGCCCATCATCGGATTGGATTCGGACAAGTTTTCAACGATATCAAGCATTTTTTGATCTTCTGAATAATCTTGACCCAAAGCCTTCTTAGTTGCGACTTTTTCAACTAATTCAATCTTAGAAGGTAAGAATTCGTGAAGTGGCGGGTCTAACAAACGAACTGTTAGAGGTTTGTCGCCTAAAGCCTTGAACATTGAATAGAAGTCTGAATATTGCATTGGAAGAAGATGAGAAAGAGCTTCTTTTCTTGCTTCTGTTGTGTTTGCAATAATCATTTTTTGTACCCAAGGAAGTCTGTCAGGATCCATGAACATGTGTTCTGTTCTGCAAAGACCAACACCTTCAGCGCCAAATTTGATAGCGTTTTCAATGTCCTTCGGAGTATCAGCGTTAGCTTCAACTTTCAAAGATTTAATATCGTTAACCCATCCGAAGAAGGTTTCAAAGTCTTGATCGATACCTGCTTCAACAAGCTCGATAGCACCTTCCATAACGTCACCTGTTCCGCCATCAAGTGAAATGATGTCGTTTTTGTGGAATACAGTACCGTCTGAGCATGTGATTGTTTCTGCTTTAAGGTCGATAGTCAAATCTTCACAACCTGAAACGCAAGGTTTGCCCATACCTTTAGCAACAACTGCTGCGTGAGAAGTTGCGCCGCCTCTAAGTGTCAATACACCTTGAGATACTGCCATACCGTGAATATCATCCGGACAAGTTTCAATACGAACCAAGATAACTTTTTCGCCTGCCGCACCACGTTCTGCTGCTTCTTCAGTATCAAATACAATTTTACCAACAGCTGCACCAGGAGATGCGTTTACACCTTTTGAGACTTTGTGTGAATGTTTTACTTTATCAGGGTTGAAGCAAGGTAACAATACTTGATATACAGAGTATGGATCAACTTGCATGATTGCTTCTTCCTTAGAAATAATACCTTCGTTATACATATCTACGGCAATTTTGATAGCTGCTTTTGCAGTTCTCTTACCGTTTCTTGTTTGCAAAATCCATAATTTACCACGTTCAACCGTGAATTCCATATCCTGAACATCGTGGTAACCTTTTTCAAGTTGTTTTGCGATATTTACATATTGTTCGTAAATGTCAGGCATATCTGTTTCAAGTTCAGCGATTTGTTTTGGAGTTCTGATACCTGCAACAACGTCTTCACCTTGAGCGTTTACAAGATATTCACCGTAGAATTTGTTTTCACCAGTTGCAGGGTTACGAGTGAATGAAACACCTGTTGCACAATCGTTACCCATATTACCGAATACCATTGTCTGAACGTTAACAGCAGTACCGTAATTGTGGTCGATTTTGTTCATGTTTCTGTAAGCAACAGCACGTGGAATATT
>JBGUSD010000088.1:0-1591 GCA_045132355.1 Candidatus Gastranaerophilaceae bacterium | reverse complement strand
TCCGTTTGGGCCAAGAAAACAAAACATTCTGCTTCTTGGGGTTGATTCAAACGGTGCAGACGCAGACCTTTGGGTTGGTACAAGGACAGATACCATAGTTCTTTTAAACATCGACCCCAAAAGCAAATCTTTAAACGCTATCTCTATTCCAAGGGATAGTAAAGTATATCTGCCCAAAAATATGGGTGTGCAAAAAATCAATGCAGCACACGCAATAGGCGGCATCAATATGACAATAAAGACTGTAGAAGATACACTTGGGGTCAGAGTCGATCGATATATTATGGTTCACGATGAAGCCGTCAGAAAGATCGTGGAAGCACTTGGCGGTGTTGATATATATGTAGAAAAGGATATGCACTACAACGACTATGCCGGAAAACTTCACATAAATTTAGCAAAAGGCCAACACCACCTTGATGCCGACGAAGTTATTGGTTATCTCAGATTCAGACACGACGCAATGGGAGATATTGGGCGAACACAACGCCAACAATGGTTCCTTAGAGGACTGCTCCAGGATTTGCAAAAACCTCAGACTATTGCAAAGATTCCGCAAATTCTCTCTGTCGCAAAGCAATACGTAAAAACAGATATGTCTCTATATGAAATGTCACAATATGCAGCAGTAGCAAAACATTTTGATGTCGATAACATTGAAATTGCGACTCTACCGGGCGCTCCAAACAAAAAAGGATACACAAGTTATTGGATTTTGGATCCTGATAAAACTCAAGAGGTTATTAACAGACTTATATACAGAGAAAAAATTAAAAGTGACAAAACCCAATTTGTTGCAAGCGTAATGTCCTCAAATGACAATTCTGGCAATACTGAAAGTCTGATCCAAGAACTTGAGGCCGCAAACGTAACCGTAAAATGTAAAGGCACATCAAATGCAACTCACGCACAATTTATTGCGCACTCTAAAGATGTCACTCCTGAATATTATTCTTGGTTAAAGAAAAAGGCACCTGCGATGAAGGCAAGACAATTTGTGTATGATCCTGTAAATTATTACTGCTCAGATACAGATTTTACAATAATTCTTGCAGGACAATAATAAATAGACAAATTACCAAAAATATGGTATAAGTATTATGGAATAGGATAAATATGGAGGGTTATACATTATGGAAGGTCTAAACGGACAACAAGTAAATGATTTAATCAATCAGGCAGTTCAGAATTCAGCACAAGCACAACAAGCAAAACTTATTTCTGATCTTACTCATTTAGCATTGTTCATTATAGGCGGTATAATCATATTCTTATATGCGGCCTATGTATTTTTAATTTCAAGAAAAAATAAAGTTAAAGAAGCACTTGCCGGAGTTGACGTACAGCTAAAAAAACGTTATGACCTGATTCCAAATATATTGTTTATGGCAAACAAATTCATGGAACATGAAAGAGGACTGATGGATGACATCACCAAATTAAGAACTCAAGCCGTTAAAACAAAAACCGACTTTGATAATGTTGCGGACAAAATAGCCATCGATAACGAAATCAGATCAAAAATGGGTCAATTAATGGTTTCTGTTGAAAATTATCCGCAATTAAAATCAGACCAAACAATGATGCAGGC
>JBGUSD010000087.1:0-8681 GCA_045132355.1 Candidatus Gastranaerophilaceae bacterium | reverse complement strand
GATATGTAAAAATATCTTAATAAACCCTGTGTTTTGGGCAAAAAATAAAGTTCAGCAACATTATATTTGGTGAAGGAGTCGTGTGTTGAAAGTCGCATCAATCAGTAAATCATTACCGTCATTTCAAGGGTACAGACCTGCCAAAAATGAACGTGGCAGAAATGTTCTTGAATTTAATTTCCCATTCGACTCTAATAATTTTGATTGTTATTTGGAAATTTTTGATATATCCGAAGATGGGCGTCAGTTTAGCCTGTTAGACAATTTTTCTACTGATGACGGAAAACTTCCTCTCAAAAACGGTAAAAATGAAGTTGATTTGTCAGGCGACTATTTCATAGATAAGGATACTCCTTTTGCTTATCATTACAAGCTTGTATTGAAAAATGATCCAAACAATGTCAGGTACTATGTTGATGCCGGAGATGTTATAGATAATACCTACAAAGGTTCGCATGAAATATACAATTATGTATCGCCAAACGGCTCCAAAATTAATCGTGGCGGTGCGATGAAGCTTGTGATAACAGACAACTATAACGCAGGTTGGCAATACAGAAAAGGTTTGTTCGACACAAATCCTGATTATATAAAGAAAAATGATGCAATTTTAGAGCGAGCAAAAAAATCTAACAAACACTTCTCCAACAAAATTGGCGGAACACTTGCCGGAATTGAAAAATCCTTAGAAAATGGTGATTTTGACGGGTATTCAAGCATAATTTCCTTACCGCTATTTACGGATGACAGTCTTTCTCCTCACGGATATTGGAACAAAAACTGCATGCAAATGTCCCAATCTTTGGGCTCAATCAATAATTACGCATCTTTGCAGCGCAAAATGTTTGCAAGAGGTTTGAATTGGGTTTCCGATGGTGCATTTGTAAATGAGGGTTTGGAAGGTGTTCATTTCGCAAATGTTTTAAAATGGGGTGAAAAATCTCCATACTTTAACTGGTTTGAAGCATCAGGTCTGAAAAACGGACCTTTTGAATTGGGTGTGTTTGGCAAAAATCAACAGTATATTTCTCATAAAGTTGTAAATTCTCCTTATGCCTATGAACAAAAAGAAGATGGCGGTATAAAAATATCAAAAAATCATAAGTATGACCCTTCAAAACCGACTTACGTTCAGATTTTTGACAAACGTCTTGTTACAGAGAAACAAAAAAATGACACAGAAAATCTGATTAAAGCTTACGATATTTCAAACACTGACAACCCTTTTGAAATCACGACTCACGATGATACTGTTATAAATTATCATTTTGAAATTGATCCTGAAGTATACAACAAAAATGTAAAAAATCTGAATGAATACAACCGTGCAAATGGTAAAAATGTCAGATTAGATAATATAGAAGGTACAAGGTTTGTCAATAAGTATGAAAACTTTGAGCTTGAAGATAAAATTGAAAGTAACTTCACAACATGGGATGCAAATACAGATATTGCAAAATTAAGGTATATATATTCTCATTCCGATACGGAAGAAGGTAAAAATCTTTCTGCAAAAGACAGAGCATATCGTGATGAAATTATTAAACAAAACAATGCTCAGGTGCAAGATTATGTTATAACATCCGGCATGTTTTGGACTCAAAAGACAAAAGATATTTTAACGACATATATTGCCCAAAACTTAAAGAACATTAACCCTTCAAATCCAAAACAAGTTTATGACAATATATTGAAACTTGTAGATAATAAAATACTTCCTCAAAGATTGAAACCGGAATTGAGTGAAAGCGTTGTGAAAAATGTAATTTCCGGTAAATACGATGCCGGTAGAATATTCTCAGACGACTCCTTTGAAGAACAACTAAAAAAAGAAATTATGAATTTTCCGCTTGATGCAGTGGAATTAGGTGACAATATTATCGGCGTTTTGGCATCCCCGTTTATGACCAAACGTGCAATTAATGAGGATCAAATTGGTCTAACAAGATATGATATGTATAAGATTGGAAATCCACAAGTTACAGAGGATTATGCAAGGGCATACAACAAAACTATATCAATGTACAATAACGAAATGATGTCATTTGCAGACGATATTGTATCAAGAGTACAAAAATTGTTGCCTCAGGATTTGAAAGATAATAAATATTCAAACTATGTACTGCCTTTAATAGCTCCTGAAATTGCTAAATTTGCCTTGGTTAAATCAATAAAGCCGGATGCAAAGGTATATGTAAATGCCCAAAATGGAGAAATAGCCTATGACTATGACGAACTGAAACAAACCTCACTTCAGGGTTTAGGAATAAATGGAGCATCTCCGGAAGATGAGGCCTTGAGTTTGATATCCAAAATTCGAAAAGGTATTTTGTCAATAAGTGATGAGGATAGAAAGTTGATAGCCTCTGCTATTGCCAAGTCTTTGGAAGGTACAAGTATAGAAGGCTTTGCTCTTGCAGATATGATAATTGACAGAACCCAATCAGGTCTTGATTGGAGAATTGATGCAACTAAAGATATTGCAAGTATGGATGCCATGCGCAATCGTCAGGATTCATTTGAAGATGCGTACAACAATATTGTTTCTTTCTGGAAAAGATTTAATCAATCAATATACAAAGTTAATCCAAATGCATACACGGTTGCAGAAATTACTGACGAATTTGACCAATCACATGTGGTCAAGGATATGCTTAATCAAACAGGTATGACATCCATAGCAAATTATTCGTATTTCTTCAACGGAATAATAATGATGCTTGGCAAAATGTTTGAATATGATGCTGGCAAAGTTGAAGACAGATACGAGGAATTGGAAGAAAAAATTCACAAGACATTGACTTATGACAGAAATTATTTGACTTCGTCAAATCTTCCTTCATTAGAATATTCATATACATTCATTGGAAACCACGACAAGCCTCGTGCATTGCACGGCTTTGGTCTTGATATGGGAATGTTTTTTGCGAATTTGAATGATGAGGGTAAGAAATCAGGTTTAAAGGCAACATTAAATCAAACACGTCCGCAAGAATTGACTGATTACTACAACTATTTGGAACGTGCATACAGATTGGTTGAGGATAGGTCAATAGGTGAGGTAAGCTTTGATGACGTAATCAATTACGATTATTCCAAAGTTAGTCCAAAGGCTGTTGCAATGGGTGAATTGGTCAGAACATCTCTGATTGAGGAATTGAACAGCCTATCCGCGAACAATGAAAATTTTGCGAACAATCACTCCAAAATATTTGAAGCTGTAAGCAAATCAGTAGCGGATTTGGTTAAAGGTGAGTTTTTGAATGAAAACTTTAATGCGGATGCGTTCGGAGTAAATTCTTTTGATGTTGCAATAGATGCGGTTATGACTCAGGCAAAGCGTGTTTATGAAGTGCCGATAGATAAAGACAGTATAAAAGTACTAAAAGATCGTGCATTTGAAAGAATGACAAAGGCTTCTATATCTAAACTTAAATGTGCGATGAAATATCTTGTTGCACTTCCAGGTAAACCTACATTGTATGCGGGTGATGATTTGGTATCTACAGGATATGATGAAAAAACAAAAAATATATATCTTAAAAACAGAAATTATATTCATAACGAATGGCTTGAGGAAAAACCTTTTGTAAAAGAAACTTATGATGAACTAAATTCTATTATGGCGCTCAGATCAAGACCTGAACTTGATGCGCTAAATAACGGATCAATTCATGCCTTGCCTGTCCAAAATAGTAGTGACGGTAACCACAGATTATCTGCAATATTCAGAGAAAATTCCGATGGCAAAATGGCTATATCCTTATTTAATACTGCAGGAATTACTCATGATTCTATGCAGGAATATGTTCCTCAGGATGTTTATTTGAAAGAAATTGTATTGAGTAAATATGAAAATAACGTAGGCCAAGGTATTACAAGCGGATTAACTGAAGGTACAGAGTTCGTAAATGCAAAATATCCAAAAGATATTATGAAAGTTTATTATGACAACGGAAGGTATGTACTTCGTCACGAAGATGGTTCTGATATAAAAGTCGATGACAGTACAATGATTTTGTATCATGTTCCAAAAAACTCTAAAATTTCGTTTACAGGTTATAAACCTTTAGTAGGCGATGTCGTTAGAGCTTATGCTATACATTAAATCTGAAGTGTACAAGATCACCGTCTTGGACTTCGTATTCTTTGCCTTCGAGACGAGTTACTCCCTTCTCTTTGCAGGCAACGTATGAGCCAAGCTCTACAAAATCTTTGTATGGGGTGATTTCTGCTCTGATAAAACCTTTTTCAAAATCTGTGTGGATAACACCTGCTGCTTGAGGGGCTTTTGCACCCGCAGGAATCGTCCAAGCTCTAACCTCTTTTTCACCTGCTGTTAAAAATGTTCTCAAGTTTAGCAACTTGTATACAGATTTAATCATTCTGTCAATACCGCTATCTTCAACTCCAAGTTCTGACAGATATTCTTTAGCTTCTTCAGCGCCGAGTTCTGCAAGTTCTTCTTCGATTTTGGCAGAAATTAAAACTACTTCGGCACCATGTTTTTTAGCATATTCTTCCACTTGTTTTGTGTATTCGTTACCGTTTTTGAGATCGTATTCAGAAACGTTTGCTACATAAATAACAGGTTTTGTTGACATTAAATTCAATTGTTTTGCCACAACTAATTCGTCTTCACTAAAATAATCATCAAGGTTTATAAAAGTAGCATTTTCCAATAGTTTTTGCATTTTTTCTAATACGGAAAGTGTCAGTACGGCAGTTTTATCTCCTGATTTTGCTACTTTTGATACCTTTGCAAGTTGTTTTTCAACAGAGGCCATATCAGCAAGAGCCAATTCTGTATTTATAACCTCAATATCATCAAGGGGACTTACTTTGCCTGCAACGTGGATAGTATTCGGGTCGTCAAAGCATCTTACAACCTGAATTATTGCGTCAACCTCTCTTATATTATGCAAAAATTGGTTGCCCAAACCTTCACCTTTGCTTGCGCCTTTTACCAAACCTGCAATATCAACAAATTCTATTGCGGTTGGAATTATGACATCTGTTTTGCACAATTTTGCCAAAATCGGCAACCTTTCATCAGGTACGTTTACAACACCTACGTTCGGTTCTATTGTACAAAACGGATAGTTTGCACTCTGAGCATTTTTTGAGCTGGTTAAAGCGTTAAATAAAGTTGATTTTCCAACATTTGGAAGTCCTACTATTCCTGTTCTAAGCATTTATATTTCCTCTTTTACACAAAAATTATAACACAAAAAAACGAGCCTATAAGGCTCGTTTTATATATTTATGAATAATTAAGCTTCAGCTCCTGCGGCTTTTGCTGCTTTTTTTGCTGCTGCAGCTTCTTTTGCATCTGCAATTCTTTTTTTAGTGCCGTTATAGATGTTTGTTGCTGTTTTACCAATCCACTGTCCTGCCGGTTTTAATGCTTTGTTCCAAAGCCAAGTTGCACCGGGTTTGATTGCTTTATTCCAAGTCCAGCTTGCGGCTTTTCCGATGCCTGAGAACAAGGTTTCAACAATGCCTGTTTTCGCAACTGCAGAACCTAAAGCAATACCTGCACCTACCTGTAACATTGTGTCAAGGCTTGAATTGTAACCGCAGCCGTAATATCCGCCCATCATTGGTATTCCGTATCCGCCCATTACAGGGTAACTGCCCATCATTGGATATCCGCCGAATACACTTGTATGCGGCATAAATGGAGTTCTCCCACAGCCGTATGAGCGTACGGTTGTGGTTGTTGTGGTTGTAGTTCCTGGTAAAATCATTGGGTTAAATAGCATAGTCGTATTCTCTCTATATTAGTATCCTTATATATATAAAATATATACCCCTCAAAAAATTGCCTTTTGAGAGGTATATATATTAAGATTTGTTTACAAACTGTAAAGGGGGATAAATAACCTTGTATTGTCGGTTTATTATTCCTGAGGTTTGTTTATTACCTGGACACCAAATTTTGTTCTGAATAAGTGCATTACTGTGTCTTTTTGGATATCAAACATCATATTATTAAACAGATCATATGCCTCGCGTTTATATTCAATTAAAGGATCTTTTTGCCCGTATGCTCTAAGTCCGATACCGTCTCTTAGCATATCAATGTTGTGTAGGTGGTCTATCCATTTGTTATCAACAACTCTTAACAGTATATCTTTTTCCAAATCTCTTACAACGTTTTCTTGTGAAAAAGGTTCTTGTGGTACAAAGTTTTGGTCATATTGAGATGCAACTGTGTTATAGAAGGTTATGATTTCTGTTTCATGATTTCTGTATGCTTGCAGGGCAAAATCTTTTACTTTTTCATACATTGGCTCAAATCTCATATTTTGAATATCAGAAACTTCAAAGTGTGAAAGTTGCGGAATGTATGAGTGAAGTTCTTTTATCATCTTGACCAAATCATCATATATATAGTCTTCAATGTGCATACCTGGTGCAACATAACTGCTTATTATACGCATAACTTCACGCTCAATCATATATTGAATGTCTTCACTCAGGTCTTTGCCTGCAAGAACTTTTCTTCTTTGTGCGTAGAATTTTTCACGCTGAACGTTCATGACGTCATCATATTCAAGAACAGATTTTCTTATGTCAAAGTGATAAGTTTCAACTTTCTTTTGTGCGGATTGAATTTGATTTGTAATAAGTTTTGATTCAATTGCCATAGTTTCGTCAACATTGAGCATGTTCATCAATGCCGTAATCTTGTCCCCGCCAAATATTCTCATCAGGTTGTCTTCCAATGATAGGAAGAACCTTGTAGATCCGGGATCGCCCTGACGTGCTGCACGACCTCTTAATTGGTTGTCTATACGGCGAGATTCGTGACGTTCTGTACCGATTACGTGAAGACCGCCGGCGGCAACAACTTTTTTGTGTTCTTCTTCTGTCAATGCACGGGCATTAGCAAGTGCTTTTTCTTTTTCCTCATCGTAGTTTGGATTTTCCGGAGTTATACCTTTTCTGTCCAATTCCTCTTTTGCTAAGAATTCGGCGTTACCACCTAACAGAATGTCTGTTCCTCGACCTGCCATGTTCGTTGCAATTGTTACAGCCCCGACTCTGCCAGCTTGTGCGATTATGTATGCTTCCTTTTCGTGTTGTTTGGCGTTCAAAACGTTATGTTTGATGCCTTTTTTCTTCAAAAGAGCCGATACATACTCTGATTTTTCAATACTTATTGTACCAACCAAAACAGGTCTGCCGATTTTGTTTTGTTCAATTATATCGTCAACAACGGCATTGAATTTTGCACGTTCTGTTTTGTAAATTACGTCAGGATAATTTATTCTGATGTCCGGCTTGTTTGTCGGAATGGTTGTAACTTCAAGATTATAAATTTTGCCGAATTCGGCTTCTTCAGTCATTGCAGTACCTGTCATGCCGGCAAGTTTCGGGTATAATCTGAACAGATTTTGGAAGGTTATGCTTGCAAGAGTTTGTGTTTCGTCCTGAATTTCAACCCCTTCTTTTGCTTCAACTGCTTGGTGAAGCCCGTCAGACCAACGTCTGCCCTCCATCAAACGGCCTGTAAACTCGTCAACAATCATGACTTCGCCATCTTTGATTACGTAATCCGTATCTTTAATGAACAACTCTTTTGCTTTTAATGCTTGCAAAAGGTGATGTGCATATTGAGTGTTGATATCGAACAAGTCCTGAATGCCCAAAAGCTCTTGAGCGTGATCAATGCCTCGTTCTGTTAAAATTACGTTTTTATTCTTTTCATCGACTTCATAGTCTTCAATTTTAATCATTTGAGGGGCAATTTTTGCCATAAGCTTGTAGGTTTCTGCAGATTTATCAAGTCTGCCGCTTATAATTAACGGAGTTCTTGCCTCATCTATCAAAATGCTGTCAACTTCATCTATAATTGCGTAGTTATAAGGTCGTTGTACAAGCATGTTTATACTGCCTGCCATATTATCTCTAAGGTAATCAAACCCAAATTCATTATTTGTACCATATGTTATATCGCAATTGTATGCAGCCTGTTTTGCCGCAAAATCTTCTGCATTACGTCCGCCGGACAGGATTACGCCAACAGTCAGTCCTAAAAATTTGTAGATTTTACCCATCCATTCGCTATCACGTTTTGCAAGGTAATCGTTTACTGTAATAACGTGAACACCTTTGCCTGTAAGGGCATTGAGGTATGCTGGAAGTGTCGCTACAAGAGTTTTACCCTCACCGGTTCTCATTTCTGCAATATGTCCGTTATGCAAGAAATATCCGCCAATCAACTGAACATCAAAGTGCCGCATGTTCAAAACACGTTTGCCGGCTTCTCTGACGGTTGCAAAAGCTTCCGGCAGAATTTTATCTAAAGCTTCTTTTTCTAATTTTCTGTCTGTTTTAAAATCGTCTGATGTCGGACGTTCTGCCAAAATAGCCTTGAATTCATCTGTTTTGGCACGAAGTTCTTCATCTGTCATTGCCTCGAATTGCGGCTCTAAAGCGTTGATATGCTCCACAATTCCCATCATATGTTTTATCTTCTTTTCGTTGGGATCTCCCAAAAGTTTGTACAATAAGCTAAGCATTTTCCTCTCCAAATATTTTGTTATGCGTCAATTTTAACACAAAAATAGGAGATTTTAAATGTCTTAAGGAAGAATTAATTATTGAAATTGTGAGAATACTTTTTCTACGTTTTTGGAAATTAATTGTTTAACGGAGTCGTATTCGGTTGT
>JBGUSD010000086.1:0-5279 GCA_045132355.1 Candidatus Gastranaerophilaceae bacterium | reverse complement strand
GTCAAGTTGAACTGATTCTCTTTCAAAGACATAATCGATTACGTATTTTTTTATATCGTTTCTGATTATTTCCTGAACCTTCGAATTATCGGAAATGCCGTTAATTTCAGGGTCGTGTTGAGTTGAAATCAATACGGTATGTATTCTTGAAGGTTTCCCGTCAATATATTCGACAGTAACCTGAGATTTGCCGTCAGGTCTTAAATAATTCAGAATACCTTGCTTCCTTACTTGAGCCAATCTGTATGATAATTTGTGTGCCAAGCTGATTGGTAAAGGCATCAATTCAGGTGTTTCGTTGCAAGCATAGCCAAACATTATACCTTGGTCGCCTGCACCTATATTTTCCGTTTCTGAAGTTGACGTATCAGCATTATCAGATCTTGTCTCCAATGCTTTGTTTACACCGCCTGCAATATCGCAAGACTGTTCATCAATACTAGTCAGAACAGCGCAGTTTTTATAATCAAAACCGCCGCCTTCAGCGCCTGCGTATCCTATATTCTTAATGGTGTTTCTTACAACTGACGGAATATCTACGTAGCAATCTGCAGTGATTTCACCACATACAAGCGCCATACCTGTTGTAACTGTTGTTTCTGCAGCAACACGTGCAGAGGGGTATTTCGTCAAAAATTCATCCAAAATAGCATCAGATATCTGATCGCATACTTTGTCGGGGTGTCCTTCCGTAACAGATTCGGAAGTAAACAAAAAATTCCTTGGTGTCATTTTATATCTCCTTAATTATTTTACCGCCGGTAAGGTTTTTAATTCCGACCCGGCACTAATGTACAGAACAACATTCTAACACCTAAAAACTATAAAAGCAAATTGCATGAGGTATTAACTTAATATTTTTAATATATTATTTAAAATTAACGTCCAAAGAATTTTAATAGCGTCTTAATACCCTTTTTTATGTATATTCCGACAGCTATACCTGATATTGTTGCTCCGGGTACAGGCAATCCCACAAATGCTGCAGCTCCCGTTAATACAGGCAAAATTCCGGTTCTTTTATATACCTGTTTTGTACCTCTTACAAGACCTTTGATTGCCGGTTGTTTATTTATTCTGGCATGTTTCATGCCTGAGCGGAATGCTGTTTTTATTCCGGATGCTTCTCTGTACAAACCGGTACTTCTTATTGTTGTACCTATATTCCTAACTGATATACCCATACAAATTCCTTTACTTAACCTACATGTATATAAAGTATTTTAGATATTAAAAATTGCCCTATTTTTCGTATGATATACTCAGAAGCATCTCCGGGTCTTCTATTTTAACAATAGACCATCTTAGAGGGATTATATTATATGACTTTATTTCTTTTTCTATTTCCTCAATATCGTTAGTCTTTTTTATTTTTATAATTTCAGAGGTTATCATTCGCTTGTTCCTGCTCTATACCCACACCAAGCATATATCAGTGGCAATAATTTTTCAACATGAAGCTTATCTATAATAGGAAATTTTGCCAATACAAGTGCCCCAAGCGCATCATCTGCGTTGACTAAACAATCTTTGAGTGTAAGTTTTCTGTCAGGTTTCAGGTCTTTTGGATCAAATATCAAGTTTGCAGCCTTTACTACCCCATACATACCGACAGCTAAGCTGGTTAGTACTGCTCCCACTTTTGCAAATGCGTTATTTAATTTTGGAGTTTTTTCGCAATATTCAAGTGCTTTTCCCGCTATTATTGTCGGAATGGATGCGTTCATAAATTGAAAAACACCCTCTTTAAATTTTTTCTTATTTGTTTCTTTGTCTTCTCCCAGCATTCCGCCTAAAACTCCGCCGGCAACGGATGATCCTGATAAAATTACCATGTCTTTTAATCCATAGTTCATTTTTAGCGGTGATTTTATATTCTTCTGTTTCATCATTATTGCAATAGGAATTAAAGTACCGATTACAGCACCAATAACAGATCTTATCTTATTATGTATTCTTGTCTTTTTGCTGCTGACCAATTCTTTTTGCAAAAATGTTGAACCAACTGTTTCGGTTAGTGTTGGAGCAGGATTATTATCCCGTACCAAAACCTGATAGTTTTTTGTAGGTTGTATTGGGGGCAATAATGATGTGTTTGATCTTCTATATATTACTTTTTGTACGGCTGTCATTGTTTTTTCCTATTGGGGTTAGTAATTTGTTTGAACGTATTGTGTCCAGTACATCGTCTGTTGAAATACTTTCTATGCATGGAGGGTATTCACCAGGTGTTGTGGCGTATTTACATTTTTTTTGCCAGCAGTATCTGCAGTCGTTTTTTGGCTCTACTATGTATCCGTTCTTGCCAAAAGGCTTTATCTTATCAGGAGACGTTGAACCTAATATTGCAACGGTATTAACTCCGTATGCTGCCGCTATGTGTGCAGGACCGGAGTCTCCGGATATCATTATGTCCATTAAAGACATCGCAGTACAACTGTCTGCCAGGTTGTATTTCCCGGATAATATTATTACATTGTCACTTTCAAGTTGTTCGTGGTATGACTTTTCAGCACTGCTTCCGTTTACAAATATTGTGCCTCCATACAGTTCTATAAGACTTTTTGAAAGTTCCTGCCATTTTTTTATATTCCAAACTCGGCCTTGTCTTGGATTGTTTTGAATTTTCCCGGGGTTAATCATGATATGAGGTTTTGGGTGCTTCTCAAAATCTTTTGAAATTCTTTCTGTCCTTGATTCGTCATTATTAAGATATAATCTGTCGGGTAATTCAAGATCTTTTATAACTGATTTTGCGGTGTAAAAATAGTTTTCCACCCATGAAGTTCCTTTATATCCCCTCAAAACAACTTTTTTAGGAAAGGACAGATATGCGGGAATATAATTTTTTAATGAATTAGACAGACAGAAAATAATGTCATAATGTTCTTTGAACAGTTTTTTTGTAATGCTGAACATTTGACGTATTTTGGTGTGTTTAACCTTGAAGCTTATGACTCGGTCTATATTTTGGTTATACCTAATTATAGGTGCTATTGCTTTTTGTGTAAGGTAGTGTACCTCCCAATCCGGGTGTTTGCTTTTTATCGCGCTGCAAATAACGGTAGAATGTACAACATCACCTATTGCGCCAAGCTTTATTATTAAAACTTTTTTTGTCTTATTTTTTAACATAAATCTAAACCAAGTCTTTAGATATAATAACACAACAGAATATTTTTGGCTATTTAACGATAAAATATTAAAAATATTAAAATTAAAGCCGATAAAGGGACTCGAAGCGGCGAAGCCGCAGCATTACTCATAAATTAGTAAAAGCCGATAGCGAGACTCGAACTCGCGACCTACTCATTACGAATGAGTTGCTCTACCAACTGAGCTATATCGGCTTTTAAAATTATTTAATTGTCATTGTTGGTAGAGCAAGCTCTACGAATTATGAACTACGTTTCGACATTCGTCTCCACTGGGGAGCTATATCGGCTTATTTTGAAGGTATGAGGTTAGGATGTTAAGAAGGTTAGTTAATGTTTTTTAATTGCTTATCTTCCTATCTTCTTATCTTCCAATTTTATTCAACTGTCACTGATTTTGCAAGGTTTCTTGGCTGGTCAACGTCTTTGCCCAAGAATTCTGCAATATAATATGCTATCAATTGCAATGGTATTACTGCAATTATAGGTGATAAAAATTCCTGAACATCAGGAACTCTTATGATTGTTTCAAACAAATCTTCAAGTTTAGGGTCATTTGAGTTTGTAAGAGCTATCATCCTTGCGTTTCTTGCTTTTGCTTCTTCGCTGTTTGAAAGCAATTTCTCATAAACTCCGCCCTTCATCAATATTGAAAGCACAGGCATGGTGTCGTCAAGCATTGCGATAGGTCCGTGTTTTAATTCTCCTGCCGCATAACCTGTTGCATTTATGTAGCTGATTTCTTTTAGTTTTAATGCACCTTCCAATGCGGTTGGAAGATTTATTCCTCTTGCAACATAGATAAAATCTTTTGTTCCTGAATATTTTCTTGCACATGCTTGGATATCATTAGTATTTGCCAAAACCTGTTCTATCTTTTGAGGTAGAATCATTAATTCGTGTTTTAAAGATTTTATTGTATCTTTATCTGCACAACCTTTAATTTCTGCCATGTATAATGTCAAAAGGTAAAATGCCATCAACTGTGCGATATATGATTTTGTTGCTGCAACAGAAACTTCTATACCTGCGTTGACAGGTATCAAGCTGTCAGCCTCTCTTGCCATGGATGAATCCGGTCTGTTTGTAATTATTAATACGTGTGAGCCTCTTGATTTGGCTTGTTTTATTGCCGTCAAAGTGTCTGCTGTTTCACCGGATTGAGAAACCCCGATGACCAGCGTGTTCTCATCGGTAACAGTTCTTCTGTATATGTATTCGCTTGAGGCTTCAACGTCAACAGATATTCCGCAGAAGGTTTCTATCAGATATTTACCAATCATTGCCGCATGTAATGAAGTTCCGCATGCTATAATTTGTATTCTGTTTAGCTTCTTCAGGGTTTCTTTATTAAGCTTGACTTCATTCAAAACGACAGGTTCATCTGTGTTTTGAAGTTTGCCTACAAGGTTATTTCTCACAACGTCAGGTTGTTCATGAATTTCTTTGAGCATAAAGTGTTTGTACCCTAATTTGCTCAGAGCAACAGGTTCCCAAGGCAAAAGTTCCACTTTTTGCGGTAATTCATTCCCGTCTTTGTCAATAAGCTTCAGACTATTCGGGGTTATTGTTGCAATTTGGTTATCGGAAAGGTACATTGCTTTCTTTGTGTATTTAATTATTGCAGGAACATCAGAGGCAACAAGATGTTCGCCTTCGCCAAAACCTACGAGTAACGGCGCGTTTCTTTTGGTTACGACAAGTGTGTCTTTGTAATCGTTGTGCATAACACATAATGCGTATGCACCGTCAATTTCTGCAGTTGCAATTCTGACTGCTTCCGTCAAATCTTTTGTTTGCTTGAATTTTTGTGCGATTAAATGCGCGACTGCTTCTGTATCTGTTTGAGATTTGAACTTGCAGCCTTCTTTTTCAAGTTGGTGTTTCAATTCTTTGTAATTTTCTATAATACCGTTATGTACGATAACAAGTTCGCCTGCATTACATGTGTGAGGGTGTGCATTAATAACGGTTGGCGCACCGTGTGTTGCCCAACGAATATGGCCAATACCCATTTTTGCACCCTCAAATTCGCCGACATGCTTCTTTAGTTCTTCTCTCAGGTTGTTAAGTTTTCCGACAGCCTTATATACTTTAATCTCTTTGTCGCATTTTACGGCAATT
>JBGUSD010000085.1:0-4203 GCA_045132355.1 Candidatus Gastranaerophilaceae bacterium | reverse complement strand
ATTTTGCTTGCGTAGGAACTGTCTCCGCCTGAGCAGGTGTTGCTTTTTCAGGTTGAGTTGCTTTGGGTTTAAAAGCAGCCGCCAATTGTTCAGAAGCTTTTTGTGCTTCAGATCCCTTTGCAGCCTTTTCAGCAGGGGTAAATCCTCCAACACCACCTATAACTCCACCATTACCATCAATTCTTGTCATATACCAAATCCTTTCTATGTTAATTTTGTACTTCATACATACAGACGGCATAATAATAGTAAAACTTTAATGATTTTTAATATTTCAATGGTTATTTTTTGCCATGATGCACAAATATATAGAAATATCCTACTTTACATTACGTTACAATCAGCATTGGAGTGAATTGTGATTAGTGAATTGTGATTTGTTCTTAACTGCCTTCGGCAGATAATAGCCTAACCTCCTGCTTTCTTGACCTCTGTTCCTCTGCAAAGAACCTATCGAACTTATCAAACTTATATTACTTAGCCACTCAGCTGCCTCTAGCTTAGCTGCTTTCGAAAGTTATCATTCTACATACAATCTCAGATAATTCCAATATGTGCGGAAGACTTTTTTGACATAATTTTTTGTCTCCGGATAAGGAATTTGTTCAACAAATTCATCTGTATCAGCATAATTAATATTTTTCTTCCACATGGCAACTGAGCCAAATCCGCCATTATATGCCGCGATAGCAGAAACATCCATGTTATTCAAAATATTTTTTATCTGAGAATAATACGCATTACCAAGTCTTACGTTAATTTCAGGATTAAATAAATCATCATCATTTTTCAAAGAATATCCACCGAGTGTTATTCCCTTTGCTGTCTGCGGCATTAATTGCATCAACCCTTTTGCACCCACACTGCTTTGTGCTTTTGGATTAAAGTAACTTTCTTCCCTCATTAGCGCAAGCATCAGAGTAGTATTATTCCCAAAATTATTTGCTTTTATCAGTTCATAGTAATTTATAGGATAAACCAATCGCCATCTGAGATCTGACCTGTCAGGTTTTGGTGATAATTTTTCCATAGCATCACGCGCAACAAGCATAGATTTTGAATATTCACCCTTTTCATACAGTATCCAACTTTTTATAAAATCATCATTAGAAAGGATCTCCAAGACTTCAAAATCTTTAAGTTCAGCCAATTTATACACAATATCATTTTTCGAACTTACGGAATACGGATATACAACAGGTCTTTCTTTTATATAAGCATTCAATATCGGATTTGTGACATGCTTCATAGCCAAATAAGCCCGATATGCATAATATGTATCAGGATAATTCGCTATCGTACGTTTATAATAATCCATATATGTATTGTATTCATTGTTTCTCTCCGCCACCTTGCCAAGCCAGAACATCACCATAGGCGCAGTTGGAGTATTTTCAAACTTATTCAGATAATCATCTCCGACTTTTTGGGCATTTTTATAATCTCTATTTTTAACTTTTGCAAAAAACAGGTTTGCCATCGCATCTGCACCGTACTTACTGTTTGGGAAGTTCAAATACAACTGTTTGTAGCAACCCTCCTGATACTGCTGCTGTGCTGCTTCGCATTTTAAAGACCATATATAATCTTTGCCTTTTGGAGATGAAATATTATATATATAATCTATGTCGGCAGTTTTTGACCCTGACATTGCCATATATATATCTACAACATCTTTTATCCCCTTTTCATCAGAAAATCTTGAATAGTTTTGCAAACCGTATTCTGCAAGTTGTTTGACCCTGTCATAATTTTTCAAAGCATAGGAATTTTTTACATCCAAAATCCAACTTTCCTTCATATCTGTTTTTGCAAGCAATTCTCTTGCTTTTTGATAATCTTCAAAAAGGTAATATGAATTTGCCATAAGCAGATAATCATCAGGCTCAATATATTCAACAGCATTTAACCAATTTGAGCAAACATTCAGAGCATGCCTTCCCTGCGGTGCAGCTTTCAGGTAATGTCTGAACGCATTTTCTATATTTTTCCTGTCTGAAGGGGACAGAGGTTTTGCGCTATCTTTATATTTATTATAAGTCATAAGCCCCAAAAAGTACTCTGAAGCTATAGCATAGTCCGTATCGGGATTGTTCTTTATAATCTGTTCAAAATAGTTTTTAGCCTGAGACGGATTATCATCCATTAGCATTTGCGCTGCAAGATACCTTGCCCTTACGCTAAGATTATTCTTTGAATAATTGTTTATCAATACATGGTATTGTTTTAGCTCAGACTTTTTATCCTCCAAAGCCTTTGCACACATAGACTGACGATATATTGCATAAGGTTTCAGATTAGATAAAAAACTTACTTTTGAGAACAAATAGTATGAGTTTTGGTAATCCCCTTTTTCGTAGTCCTGAAGAGCCTGACTATATATTGTCATGGTCTTTCCCGCCGGCTGATAAAGGTATGCAAACAAACATCCAAGTATAAAGCAAACCCCAATAATTATATAACGCTTAACCATAATTAAATTTTATCAGAAATATAGCGGTTTGCAAATTTTACTTGTCAGACTTAAATCTCATTTGATCAAATACAGGTCTGCCGCTCATAAAATCAAATAATTCATTAACCATAGGAGCAATCAGATATGTATTCATCGGGCGTTTCCCTGTCAATCGGCGCATAAAGTTGTAATAACCTTTTAAAAATCCGGTAGCTTCGTTTTGTTTCTTTTCTATATCTAGTAATTCGTCACGTGTATGCGGTTTTACAGGCATGCCGACTGATTTTCTTGTCAGAATTTCACCTATCGTTGTATCGGTAAATGTTACCCAGCTCATTCCTGCCAGAGATGCATTATATTGACTTCTAAATGTCGAATTAAATAAGTCAATCAATAGGGTTTGGTAAAATAATCTTGAAACTTCTTGTACAAAACGTTCTTTGAACTTAGTTTCGGCACCTGCTTTATCATTACCGTCAGATTTTAGCATAACCATATTATAGTTATCTGTCATTAAAAACCAAAGTGTTGCCGCAGTCGCTGCAGTTTTTGCAAGGTTTGACAATTCAGCATTTGAGACACCTGACATAGTCGTTACGTTGAAGGCTTTTAGCATATTATCGTTAACATATGATTGGAATTTTTTAGGAGTCATGCCTTTTTCTGTAGCCTTTTTACCAATATTTTCAATAGTTTTTGCAAGGACTTCAACATTCTTTTTGTCAATTTCTTTTGCAATCTGCTCTGCAGACTTTTTAACAGGTAAAGGCTTTTTGCTCAATGCTTTTACAAGCTTATCTGCCAATCTATATGGTAAAGTCACCGTATTCACAGCAAATTTAAACGGTGCAATTACAAAATTAACCAGAGGTTTTATATAAGGCTTATCCTTGCCGCCCAAGTGAAGCATACCCTCCTTATCTATAACCTTTGCGGCAATCCTCTCATAATCGGAGGCCAAGTCATGATAATTATTATCATTTAAGACCTTGATTATCTCTTCAAATTTTGTCTTAGGAATTTTATAATCTTCTATTGTTGTTATTTTTCTGTAAAAATCTTGGAACGGTTTTTGTGCATTCTTGATAAGCTGATCAAATTTTGGGAAGACTTTTTTAACACCTTTTAGGGCAAAACCTGCGGCAATAACCACAGCTGAAGCCTTTAATAAGTTTTCAAATGACAATAGCGGCTTTTGCGCTTCAGGAGAAACATTGCCTGTGTTGTGAGATTGAGGGCGCTTAAGGTCTTCTTCTTTGTCCTTTTCAGAAACTTTTTCCGCTTCTTCCGCTCCTTTAAATGCCAAGTCAGCAGCTAAAGAAATTCTCTTAGGGTTCTTGGAAATTTCATCTAAAGCCTTGAATGTCGGATTTTGTGAAGGTTCTTTGCCTTCTTTTACCCTGTTTCTTTCGTTTTCAGCCTTTGCTTCTTCAGGCGTCAGACGTTTAATGTGTTTGCCGTTTGCCAATCTTGAAAAGGCTTCCGTTACAAGCACCGTCATGCCTGTCATTAGCATAATGCCGAATTTTGAGTTGTTAATATACTTGTTCAACGCACCGAGAGTGACAAGTGTCAGATAACCGCTTGTCAAAATACGCGTAACCTCTTGTCTGAACCTTGTTTTTTGCTCTTTTGTAGCCTTTTTGTTGTCATCATCCATCATTCTTGACAGATTGTATGCATCATTTGCCAAAAATACTGCAGGCGGCAAGCCTGAAACAAGTCTGTTCAGCGCTCTCTCATGTTTG
>JBGUSD010000084.1:0-1729 GCA_045132355.1 Candidatus Gastranaerophilaceae bacterium | reverse complement strand
ATGAATCTGACCGTGAAGGTATGAGAATAGTTATCGAACTTAAACGAGATGCCAAACCTGATGTTGTTAAAAACAACTTGTTCAAATACACTCAGCTTGCAACAACTTTTGGCTTTAATATGCTTGCTCTTTGCGGCAAACAACCAAGATTGATGAACCTGAAACAAGTTTTGGAAGAATTTGTTGAACACAGAGTTGAAATCGTAACAAGAAGAACTATTTTCTTCTTAAAGAAAGCAAAAATCAGAGCACACATTTTGGCAGGTCTGATTATTGCGCTTGGTTCAATTGATGAAGTTATTGAAATCATCAAAAAATCAAAAACTATTGATGATGCCAGAGCCGCTCTGATGTCAAGATTCGGGCTTGATGCGGATCAGTCAAATGCCATTTTGGAAATGCAACTGAGAAGATTAACAGGCTTGGAGCAAGACAAAGTTAAGGCTGAATATGATGAATTAATCAAGAAAATTGCCGAATACGAAGAAATTTTGGCAAGCCGTCAATTAGTTTTGAATATTATCAAGGCGGAACTTCTTGAAGATAAAGAAAAATATGGCGATGACAGAAAGACTCAAATCGTACCTGAACAGGGTGAAGTAACTATTGAAGATTTGACTCCAAACACTCCAATGGCTGTCTTTATCACTCATCAGGGATATTTGAAACGTATTTCTCTTGACACATTCGAACGCCAAAATAGAGCTACCAGAGGTAAATCCGGTATCAAAACAAAAGAAGATGACGATATTCAACATTTCTTTACTGCTATGATGCACGATAAAGTCTTGTTCTTCTCATCAAAAGGTACGGTATACAGCCTGAACGTTTACGACTTCCCTGAAGGCGGACGTCAATCTAAGGGCTTGCCGATAGTTAACGTTCTTCCGATAGAACAAGGTGAAAAGATTACGGCGGTTGTACCGGTAAGCAACTTCTCACACGACTTGAACTTGATTATGTTGACCAAGAAGGGTTATATAAAGAGAATTGAACTTGATAACTTCTCTAATATCAGAAGAAACGGTATTATTGCAATCGGGTTGGAAGAAGGCGATGAATTGAATTGGGTAAAACTTTCAACAGCAAAAGATGAAATCATAATCGGTACATCTTGCGGTATGGCAATCAGATTCCCAATCCAAGACTTAAGACCTTTAGGCCGTTCTGCAAGAGGTGTTACATCAATGAAACTGAGAACAGGTGATGAAATCGTTGGTTGCGACATAGTTCCAAAAGATTATGACGCAGATTTGCTAGTTGTAACATCTGACGGATTTGGAAAACGTACAAAACTTTCTGAATTCAGAACTCAAAACAGAGGCGGAATCGGTTTGATTGCAACTAAGTTCAAGACAAGTGCATCAAGACTTGTTGCGTTGACTATTGTTAACGACAGCGACGATATTATGCTTGTAACTTCAAACGGTATTGTAACTCGTATCAATGCCGGTTCAATCTCTCGTCAGGGTCGTCCTGCAACAGGCGTCAGAGCACAAAATCTTGTGGATAACGATTCTGTTGTATCTGTAAACAAGATTATCAATCCTGATGAAGACGAGACTATCGTTAAGTCAGAAACAACTTCTGAAACAAGCGAACAAATAGAACAAACTAGCTTGCTTGATGTTAATGAAAAAACTTCAGAAGAATAACATTTGTAAAAGTATGTAAAACTTTTAGATAAAAATATAAAGTTTACGGTAAATATATCCGTAAACTTTATTGT
>JBGUSD010000083.1:0-5140 GCA_045132355.1 Candidatus Gastranaerophilaceae bacterium | reverse complement strand
AATCCTTATGATGTTTATGCAACGGAATTGGCTCTGAAACTTAAACATTCATTTGGTGCCGAAATAACAGTGTTCTCAATGGGTGTTATGCAAGCAAAGCAAATGCTAAAGGACATAATTGCGCTCGGAGTGGATAATGGAGTATTGATATCCGATAAAAAGTTTGCCGGTGCCGATACATACGCAACTGGCAAAACTGTTTCTACAGCTATAAAGCAGGTTTTGCCGGATTTTGATTTGATTATCTGCGGACA
This sequence comes from Candidatus Gastranaerophilaceae bacterium, assembly GCA_045132355.1. Classification (GTDB taxonomy): domain Bacteria; phylum Cyanobacteriota; class Vampirovibrionia; order Gastranaerophilales; family Gastranaerophilaceae; genus SIG32. The sequence goes on along the minus strand of JBGUSD010000083.1, from coordinate 4,886 downwards.
ATTTGCAATTGATGGCGATACGGCACAAACAGGGCCTTGTATTGCAAGTATGCTTGATATTCCTCAGGTTACGTTTGTCCAAAGTGTTAAAGATGTAAAAGAAAAAGATATTACGCTGACACGAGTGCTTGATGACGGCATTGAAACAGTAAAGGTGAAGACCCCTGCTGTTATATGTGTGCTGAAAGATACATTTGAGCCGACAAGAGCAAAAATCGACGGCGTAATTAATGCGCAGAATAAAGAAATTCGGGTTATCACGCTTGAAGATTTGGGTTTATCTGCGGATAGTGTCGGAATAAAAGGTTCTCCTACATATGTTTCAAAAGCATTCAGACCTATTAATACAAGAGAAAGTCAGATTTGTGGTGATATAGATGAATTTGCCGAAAAGATGAAAGGAGTGCTGTCATGACAGGCGGGATCCTTTTATATGCTGAGATTACAAGGCAAAATTATATTCACACGGTATTTTTTGAACTTGCAAACAAGGCTTGTGAACTTTCACAAAAGCTTGGCGGAGCAGATGTCTCAGCTGTTATTTTTGTTAAACCGGGAATGCTTGATGAGTACAAAGATGGTTTTGTAAAAAGCGGGATTGATAAGGTTTATGTATATGAAAGCGAAAGTTTTTCAACATATTCAACTGAAATTTATTCAAAATGTATAATTGATTTGGTTAAAGAAATTCAACCCCAAATATTTTTGATAGGTGCGACTAATCAGGGCAGAGATCTCGGCCCAAGAATTTCTTCAACCTTGCACACAGGTTTAACAGCAGACTGTATTGAACTCGATATAAATGAAAAAGGCCAGTTTGCTGCAACAAGACCTACATTTGGCGGACAGTTGATGGCAACTATATTATGTAAAACCTTACCCCAAATGGCTACCGTAAGACCAAAAGTATTGAAGCCTGCAGATTTTGATAATGTGAAAAATACAGAATTTATAAAGCGTGGCATTGTAGAAAGTATAAATAATGTTGAGCTAATTAATTTTGTACAGGGTATAGAAGATTTGAAAAACGAACTTGATTCGGCTCAGATAATTGTATCAGGTGGAAAAGGAATGAAAGGCGAAGAAGGCTTTAAGCTGCTTAAAGAATTTGCTGATGCGTTAGGCGGTGTCGTCGGGGCTAGCCGTGGGGCGGTTGATATGGGTTATGCTCCTCATTCAATCCAAATCGGGCAAACAGGAAAGACTGTTGCCCCAAAACTTTATATAGCCTGCGGTATATCAGGTGCTATACAACATACATGCGGAATTGAAGGTGCAGATTGTATTATGTGTATCAACACAGATTCCAAGGCCCCAATATTTAAAGTATCAAATTACGGAATTGTTGGCGATGTGTTTGAAGTCGTTCCAAAGTTGATTGAATTAATTAAACACGAATAGTTTTATAAGTGTAATCAGGATTTTCTTTCAACTTTTGCTCTATTTCTTCAAATGTTAAAAGGCCTTGTGTTGCACCGAATTTTGAAACTACACCTGCGGAGTTTACGGATGCGTACATCAAGGATTTGCCGATATCTCCATCTGTTCTTGCTATAGTTGCACAGAATGTTGATGCAAAAGCATCTCCTGCACCCAATGAAGATACCACAGGGCTATCAAATATAGGACAGATATAGTATTTATTGTCGTAGAATGCGTATGCACCGTTGCCGCCATCTGTAATTACAATTACCTGATAATCGCTGACTTTTAGTTTATTAAGCATTTCCACAATGTCAGGGTGGATAGGTTTGTCAGAGAATTTTTCTTCTCTTGTGTCGGGTCTAACCTTTATTCCTGTTGCCATTTGAGCTTCTTCTTTATTCATTACAACCACTTGTGCTGTTTCAAGTATCTTTTTAAGGTAATTAAAACCTTTTTTGATACTTGTTGTTCCGGCATTGAAACAAACATATGTCCCGTGTTCTTTGGCAAAAAATACAATGTCGTCCAAAATCCTGTTACTTTCACCGTTAAGTGGTGCAACGTATAGTAGTGTCGCATTTTTTATTGCATCAAAATTTATATCACTTTTTCTTATATGTCCGTTTGCTCCTCTGTGCGCGAGGACTGTTCTGTCGCCTTCAAAGCTTGTTAAAATTATTGAAAAGCCGGTGGTTTCATCCTTTTTTTGTACTGTATTTGATAAATCTATGTCGTGTTTTTCAAGTGCTTTGAAGATACCTTCAGAATAAATATCATTTCCAACTTTAAAAATTGCACTTGTACTATATCCAAGATTCGAAAAGTTTACGGCAGTATTAACTCCGCCACCGCCAACTTGTGAATCAAAATCCGTTATCTCAAGTTTTGATCCGTACGGATAACTCATAAAATCAGTAGAATGGTCTTTTTTTCTGACAGATACGATATTCGCATCATCACATTCTACAAAAACATCCATTGTTGCACTTCCAATAGTAATTACATCAACCATGACTTTCCCCTTTTTATATAAATTCTATCATAAATATTGTTAAAATATTTTAATTTTAACTAATAATTCAGCAAAAATTTATATTTTTGGATTTAATAACACTTGTATACAGAAAGGTTATTTATGAAAATTCAATTTACCCCCCAATTCAGATTGAACAATAATGTTTTAAGAACTGAAAACAGTAATAAAAATGTAAACACGGTTGAAAATCGTATGTATAATCCGATAGCGTACAGGGATTATGACATTACGTTTGGAGCAAGACTTTTTAGAACTCCAGAAAACTTTTACGAACAGGATTTTAATGAAAAAGGTATGCCAAAATCCTTGCACAAATATATATATGAAGGCTTTGATACGGCATTTAGGAGAACAATTCCTCCGTCTCAGGCTATGAAAGAAGTTTATGGATCTTTAAAATTTGCTCAAAATCTCGATATGGTCAAACAAATATACCCAAATGAACCATTGTTTGCAGACTTGCACTCAGCTCCGTCTAAGAAGGCAAGAGAAGGCGTTTTGGGTGAACTAGCTCTTATGAGATCTGACGTTGAATATCAGGAAAAATCTCTGTTTAAAAACGGCAAAGACGATTTGGGTTTGTATATTTTGAATAAAATATACGTTGAAGGAAAAACTTTAAAAGAAATAAACAAAGATTTTCACAGAGATACAAGTGTTGTGTATGCCGGGCTTGGTGATATAAAGTATTCTGATCTGAAAGCCTTTGGAATACATTTCCCTGACAGAAGTTTTTGGAAGTCATTTATAGCAACAAGGGAGGATTTCCCATATGTTTATATCCCAAGAAAAGTTGAAGATGTCCAGCGTGAAGTAAAAGAAATTGAGAGAAAAACTCATACAATAAGTTCTTCTCCAAAATCACAGCGCAAGAAATTTGGAGAGGTGAAGGATTGGGAACTTGATAAAATTGCAAAGACAATAGAAGATACGAATGGCGGACTTGAAGATATTAAAAGAAAAATAAGAAAGAGCGGAAATACCGAAAGTAACAATTTTGTATCTCAATATATGGGCGAAATTATGTCAATTACTCTTGAAAGACTCCATGCATCTCCTGAAATGAAATCATTTTTTGAAGATTACGAAAACCTTTCTGTTTCGCAGCGTGCTATATTGAAAAAGTTTTGGACTACACCAAATGCAAGACAAAATATGTCGCTCGTTATGAAATCTACAATTAAAATGTTTATGGACGCATATGACGAAGATGGCCAAAATGAAGAATTTCAGGATTTACTTGAATATGCCCATAAAATAAAACCTGAAAGATTATTACAGGAAGAAATTCATAATACAAGACAGCTTGAATATGAACTTATGTTTAAAGAACTTCAATGTCAAGAAGAACCGGAAGTTGAAAAAGAACATCTAAGCGAAGAAGAATTAAATAAAATTGAATTTATGGATAAATTGCATAAGAATGCAAGAGAAAATAATGCCCAGATATATCCTTTTAAATTGAGTAATGGCTCTACTATATATATTGTTTCTAATTTGAGGGAAATGCTTGCAGAAAGAATAGATAAAGAGTTTGAATTTTACCCTCGTTCGTACAGAAAGCATTATGTAGATTATATTATGAATAACTACGGAAAAGATCCTAAGTATCTGCTGTCATTATTCTATAATTCAGGCAGTTTGCAAGAAACTTATGACATCCAGTTTGAAGATAAAGGTCGTCAGTCTTTGATGGATAGTGAGCAAAAAATGCTTATAAACGAGCATCTGATGAGCGTTGAAGATGTTAATAAGCAAACTGCGGCTATAAGTGATGAGTACAGAAATAAATTTTCGCTTCAATACAGAGCCTTACACGAAGCTTTGTTTGAACTTTTAATGCAAAACCCTATACCTCAAGCAGAGATAGATAAACTCACTTCATTTCAATGCAATAAATTATTTAAATCAGATGAATATAAGAATACCCAATTTGAAAAAATATTAGAGATGTCAGAATCCTTTGTAAAATCCGTATTGGAAAAATATGACGGGCCAAAGGCTGTAATCTCAAGATTAGGTGACTTAAATGACGGTTTACATCTTGCAGGACTCAAGTTTGAGAATGTGGAAGATGTCATAAATCAGAAATACAATTTATACAATGCAAAATTAAATGATAACGAAAGACGTAAAATCGCGCATCAAGTTATTACTACATTTTTGAACTATGATGAAAAATCTTCAATAATGAGTAATGATAGGTCAAGACGTATTTTTACCGCTATTAAATTAAACCTGGCAGATCAAAGGGTCAGAAATGCGCTTATAGAAACTCTTATAAAGATGCAAGCAATAACTCCTGACCGTGGCGATATGAGAATATTTTTACAAAAAGATGCTGATAAAAGAGTGTTGATGGCAAAATCCGAATTGTTTATGATGGAATTTATAAATGAAAATATGAGCGATATGGCTCCGCTCT
>JBGUSD010000082.1:0-2132 GCA_045132355.1 Candidatus Gastranaerophilaceae bacterium | reverse complement strand
GATAGTTTGCTCATCTTCTGTGTGTCTGCCTCTGAGTCTTGCCTCTAATTCCTCAAATGACGGAGGGCAAATAAATATCAAAACAGGTTCCGGCATGCGTTTTTTTACTTGTAGAGCGCCTTTTGTATCTATTTCAAGTATTATATTTTTGCCCTCTTCAAGGCATTTTTTTATATATTTTTTTTTAGTTCCGTAAAAATTACCCGCAAACTCTGCATATTCAAGGAATTTATCCTCCTTTATGCAGGTTTCAAACTCATCTCTTGTAAGGAAAAAATAATTTACACCGTCAACTTCTCCTGTACGGGGTTTGCGTGTTGTGCATGATATTGACAGGGTAAAGTCGGGGTTTTTTTCAAGAAATCCTTTTATGACAGTGCCTTTTCCGACACCTGATGAGCCTGATATTACGTATAACTTTTTATTCATAGAAGTATTATACAACAAATAATTAAAAAATCTTGTAAGGGTTAAGAATATTGTTTGGATCAAATACTTTTTTAATTGTTCTCATATAATCAAGTGTAGAGGTGCTGAGAACTTTAGTTATATGTTTTCTTTTTTCTATACCTATTCCATGTTCGCCTGAAAGCGTTCCGCCAAGAGAAATTGTGAGTTCATAAATCTCGCTTTTTGCAAGTTTGTAGTTTTCGTATTCTTTTTTATTATTTAAATCGAGTGGAATTTGCGGATGAACACTTCCGTCTCCGACATGGCCTACCATACATACCGTAAGTTCATATTTTTTACAAATATCCTGGATTCCTTTCACAAGTTTTGGCAGGTTTTCTCTCGGAACAATTACGTCATCTGTTGTTACGTGCGGCTTAAGTCTTGCACAGGCAGCCATTGAGGAGCGTCTTGCCTGCCATATTCTCTGAGATTCTCTCTCGTTTGAAGAATATTGTATTGCAGAAGCTTTGCAGGATTTTAGTGCTTTGACAATTATATCTTTTTGCTCGTCAAGAGAGCTTTCCATTCCGTCAATTTCTATGATTAAGGCGGCTTCTTTATCGGTTAAAAGCCCGATAGGGTTGAATTTTTCAACGGTTGCAAGAGCATTTTTATCCATAAAATCCAATGTCGCAGGAGAAATTTGCTCCCCAATTACTGCCGTAACTGCATTGGTTGTGTCTTCAAGGTTATCAAAATATGCCATGATAACCTTTGAACATTGCGGTTTGGTTATCAATTTAAGGGTTGCTTCAACAACAATACCCAAAGTTCCCTCAGATCCTATAAAAAGGCTTCCCAGGTTATAGCCTGTTGCATTCTTTATGGTGTTAGAACCTGTTCTGAGCAAATTGCCGTCAGAGGTTACAACAAGCATATCCAGAACATAATCTTTTGTAGAACCGTATTTGAAAGTTCTTGCACCGGCAGAATTTTGTGCAATACTACCGCCAATGGTTGATACTGCAAGGTTTGATGGATCAGGCGGGTAATAAAGTCCCATTTTTTCAACTTCTTTTTGAAGCTCTCCGACAATTACCCCGGGTTGGACACGTGCAGTCATATTTTCTTTGTTTATTTCCAAAATTTTGTTCATTTTAGAAAAATTAAGGATAATACCACCATGTTCTGCAAGACATGAGCCAACAGTATTTGTCCCTGCACCTCTGCATATTACCGGAATACCGTTTCTGTTTGCAATTTTTACAACTCTTTGTACCTGTTCGATACTTTCTGCAAAAACTACTACGTCAGGTACAGCGTGTCGTATATTTGATGCATCCTCTGAGTATGCGTATCTTTCTTCTAATGTTGAAAGAACGTTTTCACGGGATAATGCACTTTCAAGTTCTTTTATTGTTCTATTCATCAACATAAGATGCCAGCTTTTCTACACTATTTCCTAATTTTGTAAGTTGTTTTTCCATTTTGGTGATTTTTTTGCTTAAAGCATTATCATCAAGATCTTCTATCGCTGAAATTATTTTTTCAAGTTTCATTTCAAGACGATCCATTCTGTCCTGTTGTTCGTCAAATCTTGCCTCAAGCGATTTTAAAAGATTTGCATGTTGAGGCATATTGTTTTCAAGTTTTTCAATTATTTCTTTGACGTCTGAGATTTGTTCTGTTTTTTCACACAAACTTTCCAGATTTTCACTTGTTGTATCAATCCATTCACC
>JBGUSD010000081.1:0-8412 GCA_045132355.1 Candidatus Gastranaerophilaceae bacterium | reverse complement strand
GCTCCTATCCGTTTGTTGCACATATTTATTATACCAGGGATTTCTATATTATAATTTAAATTTTTTGAAACAAAAGTTTTCAAAACTTAAATATTACTTGCTTTATCTTATTACTTTTGGTAAAACAAAAACACGGCCCTAAAAAATATACTTGTTTTTGTTAACAAAACGGAAAATATATGGAAATATTAGAAAAAACCTCATTAGATTATAGTGCAATTCACCACAAAAAAATGGTAAGAAAATGTATTATTGAAGCTGCATATAAGGCAAAAGAAGACCATTTTGGTTCAGCACTTAGTATTGCTGAAATAATGGAGGCTTTATATTTCAGAGTAGCAAATATTTCTCCTGAGAATTGTGATAAAGATGACAGAGATAAAATAGTTCTTAGTAAAAGTCATGCTGCATTGGCGCAGTACGCTTGCTTATATTTAAAAGGTTTTATGTCAGAAGAAGTTTTTAGTACGTATGCCCTTGATGGCGGAAAACTTCCTGCACATTTGGATAGAAGTGCCAGCAAAGGTGTTGAAATATCGACCGGCATGTCTTTAGGGCATGGGGTTGGCTTGGCAGAGGGTTTTGCATTTGCTAACAGATTAAAAGGTGTAAGTTCAAGAATATTTGTTGTAGTAGGTGATGGAGAACTTCAAGAAGGTTCTATTTGGGAAGGCTTAAATTCGATAGTATCAAATAATCTTAATGAAATAACGATTATTCTTGACAGAAACCGTATGCAAGCTTCTGCTGAAACAAGTGGTATTGTTGACTATTCTAACTTAGCTGCTACTTTTAGAAAAATGGGATTTGAAGTAACAGAGGTCAATGGCCATGACGTTGATGATATCTCAAGTGCTTTAAATAAACGAATGGACAGCCCGCATATTGTAATTGCGCATACTATTAAGGCCTATGGAATAAAAGATTTTGAAAATACTGTTGCGGCTCATCGTATAAAATTGAGTGAAGAACAATATAATGAAGCAATAAGAAGGCTTGAGGAGTAATAAAACAATGAGATCGGTTTTTTCAAATACTTTGGTTGACATGGCCAAAAAAGATGACAGAATTTGTTTTATAACTCCTGATATGGGTTATAGCATAATGGATACATTTAGAGATACATTCCCCGACAGATATTTCAACCTTGGTATTGCAGAACAAAATGTTATTGCAGTTGCCGCCGGGATGGCTCTTTCAGGCTTTAAACCATATGTGTACAGTATTGTTCCTTTTATTGTGCACAGGTGTCTTGAACAAATTCGTGTAAACGTTTCTTACATGAACACAGATATAAAAATAATCGGAATTGGTGCCGGTTTTGAATATGGAATTGTAGGCTCAACTCACTATGGTACAGAAGACATATCTATAATGAGAAGTTTGCCTAATATTGAAATATATTCACCAGGGGATTTTTCCGAAATGGAACAAATCACAAGACTGAGTGCATTACATAATAAACCGGCGTACATACGTATAGGACGCCATAATAGAGGGATAATAAATAATAATAAAATAGAGCTTGGAAAAGCATCTATACTAGAAGAAGGAAAAGACATTGCATTAATTGCAACAGGAAATATTCTTCCTGCAGTATACGATTATGCGCAAGAACTAAAAAGAGAAGGAATAAAACCGACACTTATCAGTATGCATACAATTAAGCCTATTGATAAAGAATGTATTTTAAAACTTATCAATGGCGGCTATAAAATATATACATTTGAAGAACATACAACAATTGGTGGTCTTGGATCTGCTGTTGCGGAAATAGTTGCAGAAAGCGGAAAGGCTGTAGAATTTAAACGAATAGGGATAAATGACGAATATTCTCACTACGTTGGCAGTGCAGATTATATAAGAGAACAGCTTAAACTTGATGCCAAAGGTTTAAAGGAACAGTGCTGTCACAAAATATAGATTGTGCAAAGGTATAAAATTATATGAGCTTTGAAGATATAGCGGTTGGAACTGATATAGAACAAATTTCTCGTTTCGAGGGTAAAACACCGGAAAACGATTCAAGATTTTTTGAAAAAATTTTTACATCAAAAGAGATTGAATATTGTTTTTCTCATGGGGTTCCATCTCAGCACTTGTGTGCAAGATATTGCGCAAAAGAAGCTGTTGTAAAAGCTTTGTCTGACTTCAATATAAAAGATGTTTATTATAGTGATATAGAAATTTTGAATATGGAATCAGGAAAACCGTATGCAAAGATTTTAAAATACCCTGATATAAGAATAAAATTGTCACTTTCGCATACAAAAGACACGGCAATTTGTGTTGCGCTCTGTTCAAGATAAAGTATAGACAGGTGGGTAATTGTACCGGTAATATCTATTAGTTACTATATACTGATAGGTATTTTGTGTTGGAACAGACTAATTTAAGAATAGCGGAATACAGAAATATAGGGGCATTGAATTTGCTCAAATTTATGTTGGCATTTTTAACGTTTCTTTTTCATTGGAGAATACATTTTGGGGTTGTTTATAGTGTAAGGATTGTGGACAAATTTATTAATGCAGGAGCATTTTGTATGACGGGATTCTTCATCTTGTCCGGTTTTTTGCTTTATTATATATATTCCAAGAAAGATTTTTCCGACAATAAATATCTAAAACAATTTTATTTGAAAAGGTTAATTAAAATACTTCCGGTATACTATGCTTTTTGGTTAATATATGTGTTAGTATCTGTAATTCCTAGTAATGCAGGAAATTTTCCTTGGGTAATATATGTTATGCAGCTTGTACCTTTACAGGGTTTTTTCCCAAGTTTATTTCCAATTTACCTTAATGGGGGGTTATGGTTTGTGTCAGTTTTGTTATTTTTGTATTTTTTGTTTCCTCTTGTATGCGGTTTGGTAAAGTCCGCAAAGAATAATTTCTGTTTATTTATATTTTTATATTTTTTGTCGGTTTTTCCGTCAGTAGTACAATGTTATTATCCCGAATATAATTTGGGTTTGTATTCAATGCCGGTATTTAGAGTTCCTGAATTTGTGATAGGCATGCTAACTGCTAAATTATTTTTAAGCCATAGTGAAGCAAAAAGAAAAAATGTTGCCTTTGCTTTTATTTTTGCTGTGTTAATATTTTTGAGTGTCGGGGGAATGTATTCAACAAAGTTTTTTAACGGAGAATATTTTAGAACTCACTACGTGTTTTACAATGTCTTTTTGGTAATATTATTTCCGGCGCTGATATATTACCTCTCAACATCATGCGGCAAAATATATGAGACGTTGACAGATAATAAACTTGTCAATTATTTAGGTAAGATAGCATATAGCTTCTTTTTGGGACAATTTTTTTGTACATATGTTTGCTTTCATTATTTTAAACCGTACAATTATTTCAACCTGAACGGTATTTCGATATTGTTGGTATTTTTCTTTATGAATATTATATTAGCAATATTTTTGTATGAAGTTTTCGAAAAAAGATTCTCAAAATTTTTAATTAATAAGCTTTTAAATAAGTAGTCCCAATTAAATATCAGAATATTTTTGTATTATGATAGATGTAAAAAGGGGTTAGATATGAAGAAAAATATTATTTTGAGTATTGTTTTTGCACTAGTATTTTCGCAAATTAATATTGTTTATGGAAGCGAAAACGCAGCAAAAAACAAGGATATAGTAATTAAAAGCAGACTGTTTTCAATAGTTTTGCCGCACGACTTAAAAGATACTTATGGCGTTAAGAAAGAAAAAAATAAAATTTCGATATTTCATAAAGCTTCTAAAAAAGCCGGCTTTGGGGGATTTGCATTTGGTATAAAAGCATACAAAAACCCGTCTGACCATGCAGTGCTTCCGGGCAGCAGAAAACTCGGGGAATTAGCGGACAGAAAAGGTGTGTTATACGATATCGTTTTGAAACATCCGACAGATGTCCAATATGACTATACAAAGGGTACAGAAGCTCCGGAAAGCTTTAAAAAACTCTATAATCTTGGAGAAACAGTTGAGATTAAGGGTATTAGAGGTGCAACGTACTTTAAAAATCAAGGTATGAAGGGTGAAGATTTATACAAAGAGATCTTGAAAAAGCATATAACTGCAATAAACGAAAAATGGGACAGTACAAAACTTGAAAACGAAAATATGAGTTATATGTATAATGTCATTTCCAAAAAAGATAAAATCGGATATGTATATTATGACGTAAATGTTGATGGCATAGACGAACTTTTAATTGGCGAAATTGCAGACGGAAATTGGAAAGGTGTAATTTACGATATTTATACAATGGTTGACAGAAAGCCTCAGCATGTAATAAGCGGCGGTGCAAGAGACAGATATTACGTCTGTGACGGCAGTTTTGTATGTAACGAATATTCAGGCGGTGCAGAAGAAAGCGGTGTTCAAGTTTATATTCTGGTTGAAAATTCGACAGAGTTATACCCTCAGATAAACTTTAAATATGACGGTTATAAGAATCCGAAAAGCCCTTATTTTATTTCATATTCAGACGGAATATGGGAGAATTTTCCGAAAGAAGAATTTAACGAACGAAAAAAGGTTTTTGAAAGATACGAAAGATTTGACTTTATTCCGTTAGTCAATGGAAAATAGGCATCTTAATCTGCACAAAATCTGCCGGAGCCGTCATTTAGCGGATCTTTGTCTTGTCCTTCTTTGTAATATTCTTTTATCGTCTTGATTTCAGAATCTGAACAGAATTCATTTTGCCCGAAATTGGCTTTTTCAAAGCATTTTTGGGTTACACCATTATTTTTAAGCGTTCTTGGAAAACAATCCTGAGTGTATATAGGTTCAGGGATATTTTCAGCCTGTATATCTTTTACCAAAAACAGTTTATAACACAAGGCTGATAGAAAAATAATTAATAAAAATAAAAAACTTTTAAATTTCATATTTCTATTATATATTAAATCATGTCGATTGGAGTTTTATGAAAGGAAAGTTAATGAAAAAAGTAATTTTAACAATTTTGGCCTTGTTATTTGTTGTGTCTTGCTCTTATGCATCACAAATTTCATATGACAAGAGTGATTTTGCACCGATTTACACAGTGATAGATGATGCGGCATACGATATTCGCTACTATTCCCCGAACAATTTTACGGGAAACAAAATAAACGGTTACAAAGCACCTGTTGCGTATATGACAAAGGAATCTTTAGCAGCACTTTCTGTTGCGGCAGAGGATTTGAGAAAACAAGGTTACAGATTGCTTATATGGGATTCTTATAGACCGCAAAAAGCTGTTGACAATTTTGTTGAATGGATAAACAACCCGAAGGATGATGGCGACAAAACCTTCTATCCGAAGCTTAAAAAATCAGATTTGGTTAAAGGAAACTATATTGCGGAAAAATCAGGTCATACGAGAGGCTCAACGGTTGACTTGACTATTATTAAAAAAGACGGTTCTTTTGTTGATATGGGAGGCACGTTCGACTTATTTAGCGAAATTTCACATCCTGATTACAAAAAATTAACGAGGGAACAGAAGAAGAACAGAAAGATTTTGCATGATGCAATGATAAAAGCAGGTTTCAATGGTATTGATTCAGAATGGTGGCATTTTACTTTGAAAAATGAACCTTATCCTGATACATATTTCAATTTTGATGTGGAATAAACACCAAGAATGAAAAGTTATTTAATCAACAATAATTCGGATAATCTATTGATATTCTTCACCGGTTGGGGTTGTGATGAATATGAATTTGAACATTTGAAGTCAGGTTGTGATGTTTTGTTATTGTATGATTATACTGATTTGACTCTGAAATTCGACTTTTCTAAGTACAAAAACATTGATTTAATGGCATTTTCTGCAGGTGTTTTTGTCGGAGCAGTTATGGATTTTGATTTTAAAATAAATAAAAAATTTGCATTGAGCGGAAATCCATACTTGTTTGATGAAAAACTCGGGCTTTCATGTGAGGTTCAAGAGGTGCTATGTAGTATAACGGAAGAAAATGCGGACGATTTTGCAAGAAATTATCTTGTAAAAACAGATGAGGAGTGGAAAATTTTTCACCACTCCAAAAGGTCTTTAAAAAGCTGCAGAGCGGAATTTGACAGCTTGAAAGAACTGTATAATGAAAACAAAAACAAGATAAAAGACATATATGATATTGCAATATTTGGAATAGATGATAAAATTTTTAGTATCCCCGAACAGAAAAATTTTTATGGCAATCGTATTAAATTAGTAAAAAATGCGCGTCATAATTTATTTTTCAAAACAGATAGTTACGAACAAATATTTGAGGACAACAAATGGCTACATTAAAAACATCAATATTAGGAATAGAATTTGAAAACCCTTTCCTGTTGGCATCAGCACCGCCAACCGCATCAATAGAAGGTATAGATAAAGCTTTTGAAATGGGCTGGGGCGGAGCTGTTTTAAAAACAATAACTCCTGATGATTTGGAGATGATTGAGGCAAGTCCCCGTTATGCGGCAATAAAGGAAAACGGCAAAGTCATTTGCCTTCAAAATATAGAGTTGTTGAGCCATCAAACAATCCAATATTGGGTTGACGGCATCAAATACTTAAAGGAAAAGCATCCGACAAAAGTTATAATTGCAAGTATTATGGCGCCTGTTGAGCGTAAAGAATGGCAAAATATAGTTAAAAGGTTGAATGAAACACCGATTGATGCTTATGAGCTTAATTTTTCTTGTCCGCACGGTATGCCTGAGAGAAATATCGGCATGGCAATCGGAACAAACACCGATATATCAATCCTTATAACTTCTTGGGTAAAATCTGTTGCAACAAAACCTGTTTTTGTAAAACTAACACCGAACGTAACGGATATAACATGGATTGCAAGATCTATTGAAAATGCAGAAGCGGACGGTTTTGCGGCGATTAATACAGTACAAGGCTTTATGGGTATAGACCTTGATACTTTAGACCCTGTATTGAATATAGATGGGCATTCTACCTATGGCGGATTGTCAGGCGAAGCGGTCAAACCTATTGGATTTAGGTGTGTTGCGCAATTAAGACAAAATTCCGACTTGCCGATACTTGGTATGGGCGGAATATCAAGCTGGGAAGATGCGGCACAATATATTGCACTTGGTGCAGATGCTGTTCAGGTATGCACAGAAGTTATGATAAACGGCTACGGCATCATTAACGGGTTAAAATCAGGACTGTTAAAATACTTGGAATCAAAAGGGTTTAACAGCATATCTGAGTTAAAAAATATTGCAATTCCAAAGATTACATCACACGAAAAATTGAATAAAAAAAATCATCTTTACCCGTCAATTGATAAAGAAAAGTGCGTAAAGTGCGGAAAATGTGCAAAAATATGCTCAGAATCCGAATACCATGCTCTATGTCTGGATAAAGATTGCGTTAATTTGAAGAAGGAATCTTGTGCGGGGTGTTCATTATGCAGTCATGTTTGCCCGAAAGACGCAATAAAAATGTGCAGATAAGCAGAATAACTGGCTTTGGCCTGACTTGAATGTATTAAAAGACGTATTACTGTTAATAAACAATGTAAAAAAATGTTGAAAAATTGAAAATTTTGAGTATTATGTTTTATGATATTTCTAAAATAAGGATGTTAATTGATGAATAAGAGAAGCGGAAAAAGAAATTTATTACTAACAGCAGCAATAGTGGGTTTGGGTATATCAGCGTCAATGAATCCTGCGTGTGCGGAAGATTTGTGGGATGCGATTAACACTGCTGCCACAGCAGGACTCTATACATTAAATAGTGATTATACATTACCGGACAGCAAAAGCTCTTTGGGTGATTTAAAAGTCGGTGTTTTTGTTCTTGAAGGGAATAATAAAGATGTTAATTTGAATCAGAAAAGAGGTGTTTCTATTGATGATGATAAATCTATGACTATCCGAAATGCCATTATTAAAAATGCAAATAGTACAGCAGAAGGTGCTGCTATATATAATGAAGGTAAGTTAGAAATTACAGGTTCTAAATTCAATGATAACCTTGCAGATGACGATGATGCAGGTGCAATTTGGAATGAAGGTACAATAACTACAATCTCGGCAGACTTTAGCAATAACAAAGCAACCGATAACGGCGGTGCTATTTATAATAAAGGTACAATATCTTCAATCTCCGGAAAATTTAATAACAATGTAGCAGAAGATGATGGCGGTGCAATTTATAACAAAGGCACAATAGGTACAATCTCCGGTTCTTTTACTGATAGCACCGCACACACCGGTAATGGTGGCGCGATTTATAATACCGGCACAATAACTACAATTTCCGCAGATTTTTTAAATAGCCATGCATTTTATGGTGCAGACGGAAAGGCCGGTGCAATTTATAATGAAGGCACAATAGGTACAATTTCCGGTTCTTTCACTTTTGGGAAAACTCGTTACGACGGCGGTGCAATTCTCAACACCGGTAATAT
>JBGUSD010000080.1:0-5777 GCA_045132355.1 Candidatus Gastranaerophilaceae bacterium | reverse complement strand
CAAGACGTTTCATTTGGTCTAATATTGCACTTTTATGCTCATTTGTCCACTGCCAAGTTCTTTCTAAGAATTTTTCTCTGCCCAAATCGTGACGAGTCAAACCTTCTTTTGCCAACTGCTTTTCAACAACATTTTGAGTTGCCAAACCTGCGTGATCAGTTCCCGGAATCCACAAAGCCTCGTACCCTGACATTCTGTGGTAACGAATTAAAATATCCTGCAAAGTTTCATCCAATGCATGTCCCATATGAAGAACACCCGTTACGTTTGGAGGTGGGATTACAATTGAATAAGGCGGCTTTTTGCTTTTTGCATCAGCCTTAAACATTTCGTTTTCTTCCCAAAACTTGTATATTTCGTCCTCTGTTGATTTTGCATCATAAACAGTAGGTAAATCTTCAATTTTAATTTTAGTTTCCGGCATTGTTTTATCCTTCTTATTTACTTTCGTTAACTCTAGAATAACACAAACAACATAAAAAAAGCACCCTTTTGGGTGCTTTTTTATAAAATAATTAACTTATGCATTTGTCTTTAGAGAATTTGCAATAATTTCCATTTCTTCCAAAGATGCATATACTGCATGGCAGCCGCAGTCAACATATAAAATTTGACCTGTTGTACCTGTTGACAAATCAGATGCCAAGTACAAGCCAGCTTTACCAACATCTTCTAATGCAACGTTACGGCCAAGAGGTGATTTTGCGGTTGCGGCCTTAAGCATCTTGTCAAATCCTGAAATACCTTTTGCAGCAAGAGTTTTAACAGCACCTGCAGATATACAGTTGACTCTGACGCCCTTCTTACCAAGATCTGCTGCCAAGTATCTCATAGAAGATTCTAACGCAGCTTTTGCAACGCCCATTACATTGTAGTTTGCAACAACGTACTCAGAACCCAAATATGTAAGAGCAAATACTGAAGCACCTTCGTTCAAAATAGGCTCTGCATATTTGCAAAGAGTAATAAGCGAATAAGCACTTACGCCCATTGCCAAATCCCAACCTGCACGAGATGTATCAATAAATCTGCCTTGCAAATCTTCTTTTGCAGCAAATGCAACAGCGTGAACTACAAAGTCTAATTTACCGTAAACTCTTTCACATTCTTTGAATACAGCTGCAACTTCATCTTCTTTTGTAACATCACAGCTCATAATAATCTTTGCACCCATTTCTTCGGCCAACGGTCTTACACGTTTTTCCATAGGTTCGCCGGCATATGTAAATGCAATTTCAGCACCTGCTTCATACAATTGTCTTGCAATAGCATAAGCTATACCGTGAGTGTTGGATACACCAAAAATTATCCCTTTTTTTCCTTCCATTAATTTCATATCTTTCTCTCCTTTTTAACAGATAAATTTTATCAAAAAGATAACTTTTTGGCAAATCAGATATTTTGTTAACTATTGTAACAACATGCAAACATGCTGAAATCGGGCCTCTCAGGAATTTTTTATATATTTGAGAGAGTTTGCGAGAGAGCTATGAGTATACATGGTTTAGGACAATCAAATATAATTGCAATTCAAAAGCTTAGAGCACAGAAGCCTTCTGCTGCTCCTGTTCAAACGCAAACTCAGGATGTGAACCTTACTAAAGAAGGCTCTATTTTTAACGCGCAAAAATCTCAACAAAAACCAAAACAAGAAAAGAAAAAGGATTATTCTGTAGCTGAAGGCAAGAGTATTGCAAGCTCTGCAAGACAGTCTACTTCCCAAACAAGACAGGGAATTTCTCAAACCGAGGGGAACACAAATCGTATTAACAAAATTTCCAACGCAACTCGAAAATTGTCGGGGAATATTAAAAGTAATGAGGGAACTCTAAAGGCAACAATTGCAAAGAATCAGCGAAAAATTGACAAAAATAATGCAAAAATACAATCAACAGCCAAAGCTTTGGATGCTGAAGTTACAAAACAAGCAAAACTTAATGAAGAACTTCAAGCCCTTCAGGATGAAGGGAAATACTCCGTATATTCACTAAAAATCGGTGGGAACGGAGAACAAGATTCAGGCCCTGATAATAGCGGCAAAATTAGAAGTATTGCAACAAAACTTGTATCTTCCGGTGCAAAAATTAATCATTACAGTACCAATATAAACAGACTGAGGACATCAACAGGCCTTGCTATCAAGACAATGAATAGAACGAGCAAAGCCTACGTTCGCAGAATGAATGCAAACCAAAAGACGATACAAGCTAATCAATCAACAAGTGATAAAATTTTAAAAGTAGCAAATACTGTTGGCACAATATCACAAACAACAGCACTTGCCGGTCAAGGAGCGCAAGTAGTTGCAAAAATTATGCGCGCAGCAGGTGAAGCTGCCGTCGCCGGTGGGGTATTCAGCTTTGGTATAAGTGCTGCAGCAGGCTCTGCATTAATTGCAGCGAGTGTTCCTATAGAATCTGCCGGAGTAGTGGCAGAAACTGTAGGTCAATACGGATCAACGGCTGCTAACATAACAAAAGCAGCAGTAGCCGTAGCGCAAGGCGACATAAAAGGTGCACTACTGAATGCAGGAGCAGCAATTATGACAGGTGCTGCAGCAGTTAAGGGCACACAACAAATATCAAAAGGTTTTGAAGGTATAAAGAAAGAAGCTCAAGCTGCACTTAATAAGGGCCAAGAAGCGATGCAAAATAATGCTGCCAAAGAAGCCGCAAAGAAAACAGCAGATAAAGTTAAAGACGAAGGTAAAGAAAGCCTTGCAAAAACTCAGGAAAAAGCCTCATCAACAATCAAAGGTGCTTCTAAAACTGATATGAAACAAATTGCCCAAAACTTACAGCAGGTCGGTCAGGGTATTAATACAACTGCAGCCATGATGGATCAACTTGGTATGTTTGGAAAGGCAAATAATAAAAAACAAGGATCCGGGGTTAGTGCAGAAATGCAAGCCCAAACTCGTGCCTTGCTTGATAGCATCTACTCTAACCCAAGACTTATGGGTAGACATTATGCATAATAAACAATATCATTAATATACTTATTATATTATTATATATACATACAAAAAGACCAACCCTTTCGGATTGGTCTTTTTATGTTTATCTTTGACTACTTCATTGATAATGTTCCGATTGCATCTTGCATCAAGATATTCATATAAAGTAGTTTGTTTGCTGTTGCTTGGTCAAGATCTACGAACATTGCACCTGCTCTTACATCTGATGCTGTTACGATCTTAACGTTTGCATTGATATCAAGATCACCGTATGTAATTTGTACAGGAACAACATCGCCAACTCTTAAGTTATTGTGGTGTCTTACAGCCAAGCCGCCTCTTGAAATGTCAACCAAGCCTGAGATTTGGCTATTTGGATGTAATTCAACGGTGTTTCTGTTACCGGCTACATTGAATCTCATATATTGACGTTTGTCAATTGATGGAATGTCTTCGCCAATTACTTTACGTTGTACATACATGATACTTGCCGTATTGTCATCCGCGTTTGGATTGACTGATGGCGGAGTTGGAGGTTGCGGAGTATCCGTATCGGTATCAGTATCAGTATCAGTGTCTGTATCAGTATCTGTATCTGTGTCAGTGTCAGTATCAGTATCTGTGTCAGTATCAGTATCTGTGTCAGTATCAGTATCAGTGTCTGTGTCAGTATCTGTGTCAGTGTCTGTGTCAGTGTCTGTATCAGTGTCTGTATCTGTGTCTGTATCTGTGTCTGTATCTGTGTCCGTATCTGTATCTGTATCAGTATCAGTGTCTGTATCTGTATCTGTGTCCGTATCTGTATCTGTATCAGTGTCTGTGTCTGTATCTGTATCAGTATCTGTGTCTGTGTCTACAGGAATTTCATCTTCTTCGTAGTAGTTTCTATCTTCTTGATCATATCCGATTTCTGTTACATCTTCAGGTTTAACAGGTCTTGTACCAACAGTAACTTCGTTATCATCAGTACCTTGAACCGGATTTGTTCTGTCGTCATCTTCAACTGCGAATCTTACATACGGATTGCCATCTGGACCGATTACAACATTTTCATCATCATAGATATAGTGTTTTCCATCAATGTAGATGTCATCTGCAACAACTTCAATTTCAGTTGTATTAGGATCATCATCACCTTGAACTCTTGCATTTACAACTGTTACAACAGATTGCGCGTGAGTTGTAGGTTGATCAACATCTAATGCTTTCAATGTTACATGTTCCGGAGCTATATCACCGTTTGGTCCGTAGTAATCCACCGGTGTATTTGGAACTTTACCCAAATTTTGGATAGTCATTGATTGACCGGCTGTAACAAGCTTGATATTCTTAGCTGCTGTTACTTCGTTGATATTAACATCACCTGTGAATACGATATCTACGCTGCCTTCACGAGAGATAATTGTACAAACTCTTGCTTTATCGCCAAGTGCTTTTAAATATATATCACCTGATTTAACAAGCATATCTATACCGTGGTTTACAGGATCTGTTGCGTTAATGTTAACTCTCTTAGCAGCAGTACCAATGTTGCCGCTTGCGATAAGAGAAATGCCCTTACCTTCAACGTTAACTGCTGCTGCATCGTTATTCGCATTAACGATTGAATATGGTGATTGACCTTTTACTTTTGAATCAGCCAACAATACAACTTTACCATCTGTTGATGTTATATTGTTAACTCTCATATCAGTGTCAATACTTGCAAGGTTAATATCGCCTGTTGCTTTAGCATCGATTTTGCCTTCAACTCTTGTATTAACTGACTTGCTCAATACTCTTGCTTCCGGTCCGACACCAACGCAAGCATCACCGACACAAGCTCCGCCAACATTTGCATCGCCAATCTTACCGTTTACTACGTTAATTTTCAGATTACCGTTTTCATTTGTTACCAAGTGGGTTTTAACACCTTCACCTGCACCAATAAGATCACCGTTTTCAAGATTTATGTTAATGTCACCATATGAAGTTACGAAATCATCATTTGCGTTTCCGCCAACGACAACATTTGAATTTTTGTTGTTTATATTAACACCACGGCCAACAACTGTACCTTGAATATTAGTACCGCCAGCACCTGTGTTATTTAAATTTACTAAACCGTTACCTGAAACTTTGCCAACACTAGCAATCTTAATTCCGCCTTTACCAACGTTATCGATAGTAACTTCGCCGGAACCAAAGTTCTTTAAGTTACCTTGAACATCAACACCTGAAGCATTCTTATCATATGCGGTAATCAAGATTTTACCGTCTTGTGTTGTCAAAGCATTTGCACTTGTTATATTACCTGTATTAACCAATTCATTGAACAATTGGTTAGCACGTGCATTTGTAACAATTTGTTCCGCATTTTTGCCGTCCAAACCTGCCATAATACCGGCATTTTTGCCAACGGATACAGCACCGGCTTGAATTTCTGTTGCACCTTGAGTAAATACTTTACCGTTGATTTCAACAGGAGCACCACCTTGTGTTAAGTGTGATTGCCAATCAGCACCAGGTCTGTTTCTTAATTTTTCAAAATCTTCTTGTTTTGGTGTATAAACAGCTAATGAACCAACATTCAATACACCGCTTGCACCAACAACCATGCCGTTTGGAGATACGAAAACAGCTTTACCGTTATAGAAGTTTCCGTTTCTCATTGAGTTAACGATACCATTAATATTAACTTTATTGTTTACCAAGTTAACAAATGTATTAATATTTTTGCTACCATACTTGTAAATCAGGTTTGCAACATCACCTTCACTCAAGTTGAAGTTTTCATATTGCCTAAAACCTGTTGCGCCATTCACTGATGTAGGGTCAATGT
>JBGUSD010000079.1:0-6745 GCA_045132355.1 Candidatus Gastranaerophilaceae bacterium | reverse complement strand
AATTTGTCATACTTAAACCTGCCATCACGGGTAATCTTTATACCTTCTGCACTTTCCGTCTGAAAATATCCTTTAGACGCAAGCGCGATGTCAAGCGGATTTTCAGACACATTTATACGGCCGACTTTATCATCCACAGTTGTTGAAAGTCCATGAACTCCCAAAAATTCCGTCATTGATGATACAATCGGATCTCTGCGCTGATAGCCGACTTTATCAAACCCTGTTACGTTCTCGTTTGATATTGAAATCAGTTCACTGTCAACGTGCATCGCCCTGATTGATGCCGTAATGCCGTTTTCTATAAATCTTACACCGCCGTTTATCTTCATATATATACCTCTACTTATATATTCGGACATATTTAGTATTTACTCAATAAGTCAATAAAAAATCATCCGTTTGTATGGGTTTTGCATGATA
Organism: Candidatus Gastranaerophilaceae bacterium; assembly: GCA_045132355.1. Lineage (GTDB taxonomy): Bacteria > Cyanobacteriota > Vampirovibrionia > Gastranaerophilales > Gastranaerophilaceae > SIG32. Next base: position 6,322 of record JBGUSD010000079.1, on the reverse strand, counting down.
TTAATGAAGATTTTTAAAAAGTCAACATAAAAAATGCGAGAAAATATATTCTCGCATTTATATTTTTATTATTTTAAAATTTTAATTATTTGGTCGGAGCATTCGCAGGTTCAACGACATCAATGACTTCGATAACCTCAACCGTTTGAACTTTTTGCGGAACAGGAGCATCCCCTAACTGTTTGTTAGTTTCATCAATAGATTTTTGTGCTGCATTTTGGATTTTTTTTGCAGTGTTTCTAATGCCTCTGGCCGTAGCACGTTTTGCTTTTCTGGCTCCGCGAACGGTTGCCTCTCCGGCCTTTTTAGCACCGCTTTTGACTGCATCGCCTGTTTCTTCTGCAATATCTGATGATTTATCAATGATATATTCACCGGCTTTTTTTGAATCTTTTCTAACTCTGTCTGCAGTTTTTTGAGCAGTTTCTTTTGTCTTTGTTGTCACTGTATCAAAAACCTGCTCAGTCTTTGTTGGAGGTGTTGTTGTATGAACAACTATTTCTTTTGCTAAAACAGAGCTCAAGCCTGTCAAAGACAAACAAACTACACTTGATAATAACGCAATTAATCCCTTTTTCATAACCTTTCCTTCCTTTTTATTATTCTTCAATTAGTTCGTACAGCAAAGATGCCTCCTGAACGCTGACGTTATTTTCCGGAATTTTTAAAACTTTTGCAACGACTTTACGATTTGCATATTCTATTGTAATAATATCGCCTTCTTTTAGCTGTTTAGAAGCTTTTGCGCTGTTGCCGTTTACCAAAACTCTTCCCATATCAGAGACTTCATTAGCGACAGTTCTTCTTTTTATTAACCTTGATACTTTTAAAAATTTATCTAATCTCATGAAATTATTATATCATATATTTATGTTATAATTCTGATATGAAAAAGAGTTTATTAACATTTTTACTTATATTATTAATTCAAACTTGTGCGAATGCTTTTGAAAGCAATATTAAATTTGTTCAGGTCACGGACACGCACTTTGATACAAGCAAACCTTATACCGTAGAAGTATTAAAGAACACGGTAAAAGACATTAACCAACAAAAAGGTGTATCATTTGTAGTGTTTACAGGCGACAACCTCAATTCACCTAAGGCAGAAGATTTAGATGATTTTATAAATATCATCAACAAGCTAAAAGCCCCGTATTATCTGGTTATTGGCAACCACGATGTTTTCAAAAGCAAAAACCTTTCAAAAGAAAGATATAATGAAATTGTAAGAGAAAATAATATGTTTTGGTTCCACAGAAAATGGAACTACACATTCAAGAAGAAGGGCTACGTATTTATTGTCGTTGACGGGGCAAAAGAAGTAATCCCCGGACCTGTCGGATATTATAGAGAAGATACTCTTAAATGGCTGGATAAACAACTTAAAAAACACTCCAGACATCCTGTAATCATATTTCAGCACTATCCTATTATAGCAGCACCCGAATTTGGTTCAAGACTCCGATCACATAAAACATATCAAGCAGAAAAATATTTTGAAGTACTAGATAAACATAAAAATGTTCTTGCGGTAATTACAGGACACATGCACATGAACAGCGAAGTTATGCAAAATGGGGTTTACCATATAACCTCACCTACATTACTTGCAGAACCTAATGTGTACAAAATAATTGACGTTGTTTCAAAAAAAGGTCTTTCACCTATAATATACACTCAACTAAAAGAGGTTGACGCTGATTAGTTGCATTTTTATAAGAATAATATTATAATTGTAACATCAGTAATTGAGGAACAATAATGTACGAGTCGGGCAATATAGTATTTAACTTATTTTTAATCGTATTTTTATTATTTTCTAACGGATTTTTTGTAGCTGCAGAATTTGCAATGGTTAAAGTTAGAAAAACAAGAATAGAACAACTTGTAAAAGAAGGGGATTCAAATGCAAAAATCGCCCTTGATGCAATAAAAGATCTTGATAAATTTATAGCCTCCGTTCAGTTGGGTGTAACTATATCAAGTATCGGTCTTGGTTGGGTTGGAGAGGCGACTCTCGCCAAAATTATAGAGCCGCTGTTTGGGTTTATTCAGGGTGTAGGACAAGTAATTGCAACCCATACCGTATCAACAACTATAGCATTTGCACTCATTACGTTTTTACATGTTGTACTTGGCGAACTTATTCCTAAATCAATCGCCTTGGAATACACGGAAAAGACTGCGTTAATAATTGCTAGACCTATGCAGGCAATAACTTTTGTATTCAACCCGTTTATTTGGTTACTAAACGGATTTGGGCATTTGGTTTTAAAGATATTAAACATTCCGCATTCTCATAAGTCATCACTTGTACACTCCTCTGAAGAGCTTGAGATGCTTGTTGACTCAAGTTTTGATGGCGGAGCATTGAACGAGACAGAAAAAGACATGCTCCATAACGTTTTGGAATTTACGGATCTAACGGCAAAACAGGTTATGATTCCAAGAACAGACATGCTTTGTGTACCAATTGATATGAGTTTCGAAGACCTGAACAAATTCGCAACCGAGAACCAATACACCAGGTACCCTGTATATGAAGAAAGTATTGACCACATAAGCGGAATAATTCACGTAAAAGACTTATACAAACTGTCAGTAGATGATAGAGAATATCCTATATCAAAGATTCAAAGAGACGTCTTGTTAGTTCCTGAAACAATTACTATGGACAACTTGGTATTAGAATTCAAAAAACGTAAGGACCAAATGGCCATAGTCGTTGATGAATTTGGCGGAACTGCAGGTCTTATCACATTAGAAGACGTAATTGAAGAAATCTTCGGTGAAATTCAGGATGAATTTGATGATGAAGAAGAATGCGACATAAAAGAAATCGGTGAAAATAAATACGAAGCTAACGCAATGATGAGAACCGATGAGATTGCAGAATTTTTTGGGCTTGAAGAAGAAACTATTGAAGACGAAGATGTGGATACAATAGGCGGTTTGGTGGTAAAACTTTTAGGCAGAATTGCAGAAGTTGGTGACACAGTAAGCAACGAACAAGGCTTAACCTTTATTGTAAAGGAAGTTGACGGAGCTCGTATTACAAAGCTTGAAATTATCAAAAAAGAAGTACCGGAAAACGCAGAACAACCTGCTAATGAATAAACCTAAACCGCATACCTTTTAACAACAAGAGGCATATTCATAACTGCTAACCCATCTAATGCACTAAGCAACTCCGAATTGTCGTCTTTCCGTTTTATAACTATCGGATTTGAAGCAAATTCATGCAAATTTGGATTGTTTTTTGAAGCCTCCAAAGGCTTAACGCCCATTTGCCCACTAATTGCCGCACTTTTTTCCATAATACTACACCTATAAAATATAACCTACACCTACATATATATAAAAACATTTACACACAAATAATTGCCATGAATGTTTTAAAATATTTCTACACCATGTTAATGATATTTTGGCCGTTTCATCTTTTTAGTTGATGTAGCTGACTCAATATTGTATAGAATAGAAATATATTGAATAATATTTGGGCGGATTAATGAGTCAAGATTTCGATTTTACATCGTACAACAACATAAAAAGACTTTCTGAAGAAGATCTTGTCGCTTTGTGGAACAAATACCTTGCAGACAAAAGTGACAAAGCCTCAAGAGATGCTCTCATTATTCAGTACATATATTTAATCCGTTATGTAGTAGGACGTGTAAGGGTTACATTGCCTGCTACAATATCCGTTGAAGATATAGCAGGCTACGGAGTTGAGGGGCTTATCAATGCAATCGAAAGATACTCTCCGCAAAAAAATACCAGATTTGAAACTTATGCACTTATCAGAATTCGTGGTGCAATATTAGATAAAATACGTTCTCAGGATTTCTTGCCAAGAAGTGTAAGACAAAAAATCAAAACACTTAAGGAAGCTCAAGAATACCTGAAACAAGAACTAGGACGTATGCCAACCACACAAGAAATAGCAAACCATGTGGATATGGATCCTGCAAAAGTAAATCAACTATTAGCTGAAGATGTTACAATAACATCATTATATGAAAAGAAGGGTTCTGCAGAAGATAGCGTCGAAATAATCGATACTATTCAAGACACAAACAAACTTAATCCACAGGAAAATGCCGAAGAAAATAACGTAAAACAAGAATTGGAGAGGGCTTTGCAAAGATTACCTGAAAGAGAACGTGTTATAATGGTTCTCTACTATCAAGAAAACATGACACTTAAGGAAATTGGCGAAACTATCAATATGTCAGAATCTCGTGTATGTCAGCTTCACGCTCAAGGCATTATGAAATTGAAAAATTTCTTAAGCGAAAGCAGATCTGCAAGAATGAGACAATCAATCGTAGCTTAGTTTACCATAATCCAAAAACACAAAATCTATACGGCAATTCAAATCACCCGTATAAGAAACGTTGTCATGAAACGGCATAAATGCACCATATCCTATTGGAAAAAGTTTTTCAGGATTAACTTTTTTGCAACGTATAAAATATAATGCAATATTGTTTGCTCTTGCAAGCGAAAGCTCCCAATTATCCGAATATATACCGGACTTGAATTTATCCAAATCTCTTGTATGGCTCTCTACAACGCAAATATTATCAACAGAGTTTATAACATCTGCTATTGAATTCAAAATCAAAAGACCATGCCTGCTGATTTTTTCGTTTGTCCCGTCAAAAAACAAGTTTTCATCAATACTTACAACAAGTCCTCTCGGTACATAGGTATATATTGCCGCTTTACCTATTTCTCTGTGCAAAGCGGATTCTATCCCCCTCAATTCGGCACAGGAAGGCAGGACAAAGCATAGCAACAAAATTATTACGAAAAACAGGCGCACATGATAATTGTTTACTATATTTAATTAAAAAACATTACCCTATGGCTTTATAATTGACAAAACATAATTTTCACCAAAATATTTGTTTGCAACATCTTTAATCTGCTCAGGAGTTACGGCTCTTATCTTTTCACGAATTTTCTCATTATATTCAAAGCCCAAACCTATTGCAGCATAATGAGAATACGTTGCAGCCTGTTGGGAATTATCCTCTTGCGAAAATGCCCACTTACCAAACAAATTGTTCTTTGCATTTTCTAATTCTTCCTCTGAAACCAAAATGTTTTTAACTTTATCAATTTCTTCTTTAAATCCGTTTATTGAAACCTCTATATTATTAGGCTCAGTTGCAATGTATATAGAGAAGTTTGCACACAGCCTTGCAACATCATATGAACTCCTTACAACATATGCCAGACCCTTCTTTTCCCTGAGTTCTAAAAACAATCTTGAAGATAGACCTGATGCGCCAAGCATAATATTTAACAGTGCTAATGCAGGGTAATCCTCCCTGTTATCAACTATCCATCCTTGCAAGATATGAGCCTGATTTGCATCAGGTTTTATAATTTCAGGTTTTTTGACCTCATTCAATGTCGGCACAGGCAACTTCGGCAGTTCTGAAACAGAATTTGGCATATCGCCGAATTTTGAATTTAACTTTTCATACACACTATCAAAATCCATATCTCCAACAAGAGATATAACCTTTTTGCTGTTATTCATAAAGGTGTTATATGCGTCCATTATATCTTGTTTTGTAATACTTTCAATACATTCCAAAACAACCGTATTTGTTGAGCCGTAATGGTGATTTGCATATATATTTTTGTAGTAATTATCAATAACTTTTGCTCGCGGAGCATCAAGTTGGGCCTGAATTTCGCCCACAAGCTTTAATTTTTCCTTTTCATAATCTTCAAAAGTGGAATTTTTTACGATATCCTCAAATATCTCCAATGCCTTATCAAAGTCTTCATTCAAACATAAGAATCTGAGTGTCAGATAATCAACTCTCATATCAGTTGTAACTTCGATCGCATACATATCAAGTTCTTCGGCTAACTGTTCAGCTGACCTGTTTTTTGTACCTTGCAAAAACAATCTAGCCAAAAGTGAATAAGTACCCGGTTTTACGTTCGGATTGTTCAAGGACATATTAAAACACAAAGCAACACGCGGAGTGTCTGCGTTGCGTTTATAAAAAAGCTCTATATCATTTTTTAAATTAGTAATTCTTCTATTCATAACTCAACCATATTACCATAAAGCAACAAGTTGAGCAACAAACTATTTTTGTACAGAGCCTAAAAATCCTGCCATGCTAGGTCTGTTTGAAGGTAACCAACGGCTGTTTGCCTGCTCCATTCTCTTCAATTCAGCGGCAGCCAAATCTTTCTTTGTCCTGTTCGCTGTCATTTTTTCACAGAAGCTTGCAAGCCACATAATAAATGCAGGAACAAATACCAATGTAGATAAGAACCCGAA
>JBGUSD010000078.1:0-1955 GCA_045132355.1 Candidatus Gastranaerophilaceae bacterium | reverse complement strand
TGAAAAATGGAAGTCTGAACAACCGCTAGACAAACAGGCACAGTTCAGAGAATGCGAAGAAACTGTTATGAAGGTTATCGAAGCTACCAAAAAAGGCTTAATGGTCAGAAAAAGAGATTAAGCCTATAACGGTTTTTTGATAATATTCTTAGTATATTTCAATGCATTTTTTACGGAAAATTTTCCTCTTCTGCTTGTTGATATGTAAGTATCAATCAAAGCCGGTTGTTTGATTTCCCTGATAGCCGGAAGCGGCGGATAGTTTCTGCTGTAATCTAAAGACGGAAATGCCTTTGCAACAGGCAAACTTGAGATACCGAATATTTTACCCATAAATAACTCCTTTACTAAAGTGCACGAAGATTATAGCACTTGTCTTTGTATATTGCAAGAGATTTAACACTATAGTATAATGCAAATAAAGAAGGCTGGTATAACGAATGAGCGGAATGAAAGTTTACGCAATATCAGGTGTAGAGCCAAATTTAGATTTGTACTCGCTGCACAGGGTGTTGACCTCAAATAAAATTTCCGATTATGACAAGATGATTTTTCTCAGAAGGAATCAAGTGCAAATTAGTCATATGATGGAAACCAAAATTTCAAGCAATGAATTTGTAAATATGATGCAAGGCCGTGCTTTGATACGTTTTCGTCCTATAAAAAATTCTTATACAAAATGGGGTGATAAAATTTTGCTTGCAAAAACTCTGAATATTTTGCCTTCGCAGGTTGGAGATTATGTCAAAAATGTTTCTGCTGCGCTGAATGATATAAATCAGTTTGAAAATTTGTCCATGAATAATCTTAGTGCAATAAAAACGTATGTGTTCAGGCATGGAACAAGACCACAGGTTGTTGCCTTCTTGGATTATGAATTGAAAACGGCAAAGGATATTGGCAAAACCTTGTATGATACCTTAAATTATGGCACAGGCGGGATTGCTGATTATTTTGCAAGGCCGATACACAGGCTGACAAACAAGACACTTGTTGATATATACAACGTTATAGACAAAGATTTGAGTTTGCACAACGAAAGAGGTTTTATAACAGATGCCCAAAAACAAGAAATGGCAGAGATGGCGCTTGTTAGGATCTGTAATATACAGCATAATAACAGGTTTATTAATGCTGTGAAAAACGATATGAGATAGTAGAGAGAGGAAAAGATAGAATGTTAGATTTTTTGTCAAACCCCGGTTGGATTAACCCGCAATTAGATTATTTAATATGGTTGCAAAATATAAGAATAAGTATGGGGGGAATTTTTGATAATTTCTTTTTGTCTTTAACAAGGTTAGGTGAAATGTCATTGCCGACAACTATAATGTGTATTATTTACTGGTGTATTGATTCTAAAGCAGGGTTATATTTGTTTTCGCTCAATGCTTTTAGTTTAATGTTTACGCAATTTTTGAAGATGATTGCATGTGTTTATCGCCCGTGGGTGTTAAGTGATAAAGTTACTCCGCCGCAGGCGGCATATAGAACGGCAGGCGGATATTCATTCCCAAGCGGACATTCTACTGCAGCCGCGTCTTCTATTGGCGGTATTGCATATTGGTACAGAAACATAAAACCTTTGTGTATTTTGCTTATAATAATTGTTTTATTGGTTGGTTTTTCAAGAAATTATCTCGGGGTTCATACTCTTCAAGATGTTGTTGTTGGGCTTTTGACAGGTTTTGTTTTTATTTTCGCGGTTAATAAACTTATAAATTGGATGGAAAAAGATAAAAATCGTTATTTATACGTATTAGCGATTGTAAATGTTTTGTCATTTTTTATATTGCTGTATTTGTGCAACAAAACCTATCCGATTGATTATGTAAACGGTAAGGTTTTGGTGAATCCTTACAAGTCTTTGTATACTACGTTCCTATATTTCGGCTGGACATTAGGAATGCTGAACGGGGCTTTCTTGTGCAGAAGATTCTTCCCGTTTGATGCGC
>JBGUSD010000077.1:0-8571 GCA_045132355.1 Candidatus Gastranaerophilaceae bacterium | reverse complement strand
TGCAAGCAAATTGTCAACGGAATGGCTTGCGTTTGCTATATGTATGTTTGGTGCGGCAGTATTTTTTAAGGGCTGGCAAAAGACCAATCTCTCAATTCTTGATTTGGGAAACGGAAAAGATAATTATTTGTTATTAGAAAACTTGTACAGACGCAGGAAACTAAACAGAGGTCCAAAAATCGTAGCCGTTGGTGGTGGTACAGGTCTTTCAATGTTGTTAAAAGGTATAAAAAATATTACAAATAACGTAACTGCAGTTGTAACTGTTGGTGATGATGGCGGAAGCTCAGGAAGATTGCGTGAAGAAATGGGTATATTGCCTCCAGGTGATATAAGAAACTGTATTGCGGCTTTGGCTGATGATGAAGACCTTGTAACCAAATTGTTCCAATATCGTTTTAAAACGGGTGAAGGTCTTGAAGGTCACAGTTTTGGAAACTTATTTCTTACTGCTTTATGCTCTATTACAGGCGATATGGTTCGTGCGGTTAAAGAATCATCAAATGTATTGTCTATTCGTGGCAGAGTTCTTCCTGCAACGTTGGATGATATGAAGCTTGTTGCGGAGATGGAAGACGGTAGGATAATTAAGGGCGAATCAAATATTCCGGAGGCACACGGCAGAATAAAAAGATTGTATACAGATCCTAAGAATTGTAAGGCATTGGAAGATGTTATTACAGCAATAAGAGATGCCGAACTTATAATCTTAGGTCCAGGTAGTTTATACACAAGTGTTATTCCAAACCTGCTTGTTGAAGAAATTGCACAGGAAATTGTAAAATCTAAAGCTAAAAAGATTTATGTTTGCAACATAATGACGCAACCGGGAGAAACAGACGGTTATGCAGTATCAGATCATATTAATGCCCTGATGCAGCATGCAAAAAGCCAAAAAATTATTGATGCAGTGCTTGTAAATGATAGTTTGCCAAAAGTACTTGCAGATAAGTATGAAATAGCTTCATCATTCCCGGTTGAAGTTGATATAAAAAATATTACAAAATTGGGTGTAAAAATATGCTCTAAGAAACTTATTGAGGACAGTAAGGAAGGTCTTGTAAGACACAGTTCTCACAGGGTTGCAAGAGCTATTTATTATTGGTTCAGAAAAGTTCAAAGAGATGGTGAAGAATCATTTTCTGTCAAGGAGGAGTGTAACGTATAATAATGATTAAAAGAGTTTCAGTAAACACTATTCGAAAGATGAAGGAAAATAGCGAAAAGATTTCAATGATTACGGCATATGATTGCTCTATGGCAAAATATGTTGATGATGCCGGAATTGATATGATATTGGTAGGTGATTCCGTTGCAATGGTTGTGTTGGGATATGATTCAACTTGTGCAATTGGAATGGATGAGATGAAGATATTTACCAAAGCGGTTGCAAGAGGATCAAAAAGATCTATGATTGTTGCAGATATGCCTTTTATGTCTGTTACAACCGACATAGCAAAATCTCTTGAAAATGCCGGTGAACTTATAAGATGCGGAGCTGCGGCGGTTAAGATAGAGGGAGCATCAGACAGTGTAATTGCAACAATTAAGGCTTGTGTTGATTATGGCATCCCTGTTTGTGCGCATCTGGGCTTTACTCCGCAATCTTTAAACGCAATCGGCGGATACAATGTTCAGGCAAAAACATTTGAAGCAACCGAAAAATTGCTTTCAGATGCTCTGAAGGTTCAGGCCGCAGGCGCATTTTGTGTTGTTTTGGAAATGGTTCCGGAAGAAAGTGCCAAATACGTTACGGAAAGAATTGATATTCCGACAATCGGCATTGGCGCAGGCCGCTATACATCGGGGCAGGTTCTTGTATCAGATGATGTGTTGGGTAAATATTCTGAATTTAAGCCAAAATTTGTCAGACGTTATGCTGATATGAGACAGTTGATATTAGAAGGTGTTACATCATATATAAATGATGTAAAATCCGGTACTTTCCCATCAGACGAAGAAGTATTTCATGCAGACGAGGAATGCAAAAACCGGCTGTTTTCAATAAAATAATTCTCTGTCATTTTTGTTAACTCTTGTCATTCTGAACTTGTTTCAGAATCTGACAACTGTAATGGTGAACAGACCCTGAAATAAATTCAGGGTGACATAAGTTGGTCAATTTATAAATCGTTATTACACGTATTCATTTATCAGTAAAGGGGAATTAAAAACCAAGGGACCAGTGCATAATGTAACGAAATGTAAAAATAAATTTACATGAGGCTGAAACCCAAGTATAATGCTCAATGATATGATATGATATGATATGATGCGGTGCGGGGCAATCCTTTTGTTCTGTATTTTTTTTAATATACAAGGGGACAACGAAAAGAAAGGATGGTTTTATATGGGGACAAAGGTTGTTAGTATTAATCCAAATTGGAGATGTAATGCTGTTCCTCCGTCAATGAGAGAAACAACAACTCAGCGCATTAGCAAAAATTTAACGAACATATTTAATACATATGCTCACGGAATGGAAATTAACAAAGCAGATTCTGCGGTAACAAAAGCTGTGAAAAATGGTTTTAATGCATTTACATTGTATCCAGTGGATGGTTTAAAGGGATTACCATTATTTTCAGCAAAACTTCATAATTTACTTCTTGCTGGATCTGGTCTGAATCCATTTGCAACTGTCTCTTATTGGCGTAACATGCTTGCATAATCTTTTTAAAAGTATATTAGGAATTTTATTAACTATAAAAACGACCACATATAATTGTGGTCGTTTTTGTGTTATTATTCTTGTACATAAAAGAGGTGTAAATTATGTTATTACATACGATTAAAGAAGTAAGAGAGCAGGTTAAAGAGTGGAGAAAACAAGGCCTTACGGTAGGTTTGGTGCCTACAATGGGGGCATTGCATGACGGACACAAGAGTCTTATTTTAAAAAGTGTTGAAAAATGCGACAAAACAGTAGTTTCTGTTTTTGTTAATCCAATACAATTTTGTCCCGGAGAAGATTTGGATAAATACCCGAGAACTTTGGATGCAGATGAAAAACTCTGCAACGAGGCAGGAGTCGATATTGTTTTTGCTCCAAGCCCGAAAGAGATGTACGGTGAAGGTCATATTTTGTCAAATGACTTTTTGACATACGTTGTTCCGCCATATTTTTATGTTGATAAATTGTGCGGGAAATCTCGTGTTGGGCACTTTGACGGTGTTTGTACCGTAGTCAATAAGTTGTTTAATATTGTGCAGCCTGATTCCGCATTTTTTGGTCAAAAAGATGCACAACAGCTTATTATAATCAGAAAAATGGTTAATGATTTGAATATGCCGATAGAGATTGTTCCATGTCCGATTGTCAGAGAAGAATCAGGACTTGCACTGAGTTCAAGGAACAAGTACTTGTCTGCTGAAGAAAAAGAGTATGCATTGGCGTTGAGTAAAATACTGTTTAATATAAAAGCTTGTTATAAAAAAGGCGTAACAGATATTAATGCTCTGAAAGAAACTGCTATTCCTTATTTAACTGAACATCACAGCCTTGAATATTTGGACTTTAGAGATGAAAATGATTTGGAAGAAAAACAAACCGCTGATGATGCTACAAGAGTTTTTATAGCTTTAAAAATAGGCTCTGTAAGACTTATAGACAATATTTTGCTCGGTGAATGACAAATTTCTTTACAAACCATTTGACATTGTGTTGTTTTTTGTATAATATCTTTGTACAACCGCAGACCGTTTGTGAACGAAAGTTCTTAAATGTTATTACAGCAAACCGAGGTTACAAAAAGTCGAAAATAAATAGTAGTATCAACTTTTGTGTAAGATTTTGCGGTTAAAAATAGATGCAAAATCTTTTTTGTATTTATTAAAACAGGTCGATACAATACGGTAAAGGAGCTAAAATGGCAACAAAAGAATTTAAATCTGAAAAGATTGATGCAATAAAAGCAAAAATCGAAAAAGCCCAAGTAGCTATTGTTACTGAGTACAAAGGTTATACTGTTGAAGAAATTACTGAATTAAGACGTGCTATCCAAAAAGATGGCGGCGACTATACAGTAGTTAAAAACACTTTGGCAAAAATAGCTATTAAAGGTACTCCATACGAAGTTCTTGCAGAAAAATTGACAGGACCAATTGCTTTGGCATTTGGTTTTAAAGATCCTGTAAGTCCTGCAAAAGCAGTTTCTAAGTTCATCAAAGATACTAAAAAAGGTGTTATCTTAGGTGCCGCTTTGGATGGAAAACTTTTAACAGAAGCAGAAACAAAAGCTTTGGCAAATCTTCCTTCAAAAGAAGAACTTTATGCAAAATTGCTTGGTTCAATCAACTCACCGGCTTCCGGCATTGTTGGTTCTATCAATGCAGTTATGGCTCAACTTACAAGAGCTATGGCAGCTGTCAGAGACCAAAAAGCAGCCTGAATTTTGTGTAGAGTGAGAGCGCAGCTCGAAACTCGAAATGGCGCGGAGCAATTGAGCGACATTTTATGAAGTAAAATAAAGCGAAATACTGCAAAGCGTGAAACAATAATTCAGAATAACCAAAAAAAATAGTAAGAAAAGTAAGTAGAAAAAATAAAATTAAAGGAGAATAAAAATGAGCGTAGAATCAATTTTAGAATCAATCGAAAAATTAACATTATTAGAAGCAGCTGAATTAGTAAAAGCTATGGAAGAAAAATTTGGCGTATCTGCAGCAGCTCCTGTTGCAGTAGCAGCAGCTCCTGCAGCTGGCGGTGCAGCTCCTGCAGCTGATGATGCTGATGCAGAAGTTACAGTTGTATTGGCTGATGCCGGTGCTAACAAAATCGCTGTATTGAAAGAAGTACGTGCTATCACAGGTCTTGGCTTGAAAGAAGCTAAAGATTTGGTTGACGCTGCTCCAAAACCAATCAAAGAAAACGTTAAAAAGGACGAAGCTGAAACTATCAAGAAACAACTTGAAGCAGCTGGTGCTAAGGTTGAAGTTAAGTAATTATTTCAAAAAAAATAATTATTGTAAAAAAGGATCTTTCGGGATCCTTTTTTTTATTGAAATATTTTGAGAAATTTGTTATTATATATAAAGATAGAGGTATTTATGAAAAAGATTGTTTTAATATTAGGTTTAATTTTCGGAATAAGTTTGACCGCATATGCGGCTGATGTGGTTTATAACCGAGTTTTTATGATGAGAACAATGAAATGTTTACCGACGAAAAGTTATGTAATTTCGTATGTTGACGAAGATGGTGATAACGTAACAGCTATCAGAAAAATTGATTTCTGGAAAGATCACAAGTGTGGTTATTCAGAAACTACTGAAAAAAATGGTACGACAGAAACTTATCAATGTTATTTTTCAAGAGATCAATTAACAAATTTTGCTAATGCTATGAGAGTTGACCCGACGAATGTTGGGGAGGCAAAAAAGCTTTGGGAAACTCTGAAAGAGGATCAATCTACCTGTACAAAAGCCCATTAAAAACAGAGTTTTGAGTATTCGCAGTGTTTGCAATCAGATTTATTCTTGTTAAAGTTTGATGTGCTGTTTATTTGTTTGCAGATAGTGTTGATTTTGTCTGCATATTTTTGCTTTTTTTCTTGTGAAAATTCAATAATATGATTTTTGTTATTTTTCAAATCTATGTATATAAATGACAAATTAGTATTTGTCTTGCAAAATTCGTCAACGGCAAGCATATAAATCATAGTTTGAAAATCATTTTCTGCATCATCAGGAATAGTGCCTGTTTTGTAGTCAAGTATATAGTAGTGATTTTCGTCTTTTACAAGGGCGTCAATTCTTCCGCCAACCCAATAATTCCCAACTTTGCAGGAAAGGTTGTATTCTGAGTTGAGGTATTTTTTATTAAAATATTCATTTTCTTTTAATTTTTGCCAAATGGCAAATTCGTCTTGATTTAGAGTTTTTTCTAATTTGGTTATGTCATCGCCTCTCAGGTAGTAATGCGCAAGGGCGTGAATTTTTTTGCCTTTTTCAAAGGGTGTCAATTTTTGCGGTGCTGAAATACTTTCTACATATTTAAAACAGTATTTTTGCGGACATTTATGGAATGTTTTCAACATATTTGGCGAAAAGTTATTCATTTACACCTCCGAAAAGTTCCTTGAATATAATACTAGGTTTTTGAGGCGTTGTTCTGCCCCGATATGTTGTGGTTTCGCTTGCAGTCAGAAATAACCTTTGTTTTGCCCGTGTTATTCCGACGTATAGTAATCTTGCGTTTTCTGCAATTTGTTCAAGTTTGAGTTCCTCTTGTGTTTTTGTTTTATATTTTGGATTTGTCTTTTTTATATTTTCATTAAGATCAGAGGTCTTTAATTTTATTTCATCAAGTTCAAGGGTAACATTTTTTTCGTTTAATTCCGGAATTAAAACGAGATCAAATTCATCTCCCTTTGACTTGTGCAGTGTCATAATCTGAACTTTGCCTTGCAAAAATTCAATATCGCTTTCATCTTCTTCGGAGAAGAATTTAAAACCGCTAAGGTTTGGTCTTTGCGCAAGTTCTCCAAGCCTGTCAACAATATTTGAAAGGTTTTTGTTTGTTGAGCTTATTCTTTTTATAAGCGTAGAAATCAAATACACGTTTGACCTTTCTATTTCGCTTGTAAAATAGGTCAAACCAATTTTCATTGCAAGTTCTTCTGCTCTCAAATGCGGCAGGCTGAGCCAATAATTTATATCCCAATAAAATTGGCATAAATGAGGGTTTTCTATATCATCACAATTTATCTCAATGAAAGGGATTTTGAAATTTTTAATTTCAATGCCGAGTCTTGGTTTATATAGTCCGATTCCTGCCAGAGCTTCATAGTTGTCTGCAATATTTCCGTTGTCAAACGGGTTCAGAACAATTTTAAATATTGCAAAAATGCACTTAAAGATACTTTTCTGTGCAAGGCTTTCGCTTCTCGTTATGCTTTTAAGACCACTGTCATTGATAAAATCAAGCCATTGTGCTACCTGATAGTTATTTCTCAAAAGTATACCTATTGTAGATTTGGGCTTATCCTGAAGTGTGTTTTTTATTACCTTTAAAAGATAATTTCTTTCTGCCATCTGATTTTCAAAAATTTTTGCGTTTATAGCATTTTTTTGTATTGGGTTTTTACCTTCAACAGGTTGCATATACATCTCATAAAAAGCTTTAGACATTTCCTGTTTTGTTTTTGAAAGAGCAACTAATTTGTTTGCAAGCTCCCAGACATCTTTTGTGCAGCGCTGGGAACAGTTCATGCTTACGTTTCTGTTATTCGTTATAAATTTTCTAAAACCTTCAACATCTGCATTTGAGAAGGTTGTCGTAATTGCCTGGTTAATATCTCCGCAGCGGATAAGATTTTTGTGCTTGCCGCTTAAAAGGGTTATCAATTCTTGTTGAACAGAAGATGAATCTTGTGCTTCATCTTCTATTATATATTGGCATATGTTTTGATAATGGGCCAGTATATCGGGATTTTCTTTCAAAAGTTTTACTGATGATATGAGCATATCATCATAGTCAATGAGGTTTTGGGATTGCAGGGCTTTTTGATATTCTTCAAAGAAAATTTGCAGCTTTTTAACCTTTATATCGTTTGTATTTTTGAAATTTCCCTGAGATATCTTGTATACTGAAATCCCTCTGTCAAATTCATCGGTTTCCTTTGTTTTAAGTTTCATCTGGTTGGCTATTGAGTGAATTATTCTTGACCGTTGGGTGTCGTCACAGATTTCAAAGTCTGCATCAAGCCCAAGTCTTTCAAAATTTGCATTCTCTTTCAAAATTCTAAGTGCCAAACCGTGAATGGTGCTGATATTTGGAAGTTGGCTTGAATTTTGTCTTATATTTTTAATTTTTTCCCTGAAATTACGTGCGGCAGATTCCATATAGGTCAAAACGAAGATATTTTCCGCATTAATACCCTTCTCTAACAATTTTAATATCAAAGCAAGCAAAATAGTTGTTTTGCCTGCGCCCGGTACAGCAGAGATTGCCATGTTCCCCGATTTGTATTCCAAAACCGGAGCCTGATCAGGTCTTGCTATAATAGGTTTTATAGCTGTATCTGGGGGTGTTTCATCTTCTGATGTTAGATATTTTTCTATCCCTCCAAAGTTTTCTGCGCCGTTGCCGTCAAACAAGCTTGAATATGCATAGATATGTTCATCTGCACATAGTGACAGCTTCCGGAGTATTCTGGCTGTTTTATCTTTGCTCAGGCGAATATTATCTTCAATCGTGTAAGTATCTTTATCCCAGCCTCTTTGGAAAACCCATGCATTATAGAGAGGTCCTGTGTCTGATTTTATCCATTCATCACTTGAAACATCAAGCCATAATTGATATTTTGTCCTTATTTGATTGTCTATAATCTTTTGAGGAGTTGCAATTACCAGATCCGTTTCTTCAATATTAAGTGTTGTATATGGGTTTTCGGCGATTATGGAGTTTTCAATCTGGGTTATGATTTCTGTTTTCTTTGAATCAAAATCCTTTCCGAATACTTCTTCAAAATCACGTAATTGTTTAATAAAGAAATTGAATTTGTTTATCTCATTTTTGTCAATTTGGGTAAATTCAATTATTTCATCGTATATATCACAGACTTGTTC
>JBGUSD010000076.1:0-6095 GCA_045132355.1 Candidatus Gastranaerophilaceae bacterium | reverse complement strand
TTCAAAAGGTCATTAATTGTTTTTCCGCCCAAATATCCTATTCCTGTATATTCAAATATATTAGGGATTTCTAAGTTATTATCAAATTCTTCAACTCTAATAAAGTTAATCACTTTATCATTAGGACCTTCATTAAACAGCTGTATTTGGGAATGCTGATCTGTTGCACCTACTGCTCGTACAGGTGTAGGCCCCTGATGTACAACGTTACCGTTCAAATCTTTTTCTTTACCCAATGATTCTGCCCATAATTGAACATACCAATCTGAAAGATATCTCAATCTATTTGAATACGGCATCATAACAGAAATATTTTTGCCCTTTTGCGTGTGAAGTAAATAATGAATTAATGCACCCTGCGCCGCAATATTTTCATTTATATCAGTGTTTTTTAGAATGACGTCCATATCCTTGACCCCATTCATCATTTCTTCAATATCAATACCCACAAGCGCAAATGGCAAAAGCCCTACTGCAGAAAATACGGCGTACCTGCCACCAACGTTATCAGGCACAACAAATGTTTTATAACCTTCCTGTTCTGCAATTTGACGTAATACTCCAACGTTTTTATCAGTTGTTGCAACTATATTTTTTCTGTAATCATCTCCGAGTTCTTTTTCTAACCTATCCTTTATAATCATAAACTGGGCCATTGTCTCTGCAGTAGAGCCCGATTTTGTAATAACATTTACAAGGGTTCTTTTTAAATCAAGAACATCCAGTAAACCAACAATCTGATCAGGATCAATATTATCAAGGAAAAATATTCTTGGAAAATTATTTCTTTGTTCGTCTGATAAATAATTCCAATATGGTTCGAGCAAGGCTTCTGTAACGGCTTTTCCCCCGAGGGCTGAGCCTCCAATACCCAAAACCAAAATATTCTCAAACCTATTTTCAACAAGAGCCGCATACTCCTTTACATACCATATGGTTTCCTCACTATATGCAAGATTCATCCACTGCAACCACTGGTCTGGCTTGTCTTTTCTCTTATTAAGATCAAGTATAATATTTGAGATTACATCTTTATAATTTTCAAATTCCTTTTCTATATCAAGACCGTTATCACTTCCGATAACCACTGAATCTGCTAACTTGTAATGTAACCTGATCATTAAGCGAATTCCTATTTTATCTAGTTACGAGTTTTTCTACCCGCTTCTTCCAATCTCTTTTGTCTATAACCGTACAGAGCGTATATCAACAAACCTATAACCAACCACAGGACAAAGTAAATTGATGATGTTTTTAAAGTTTTTAAAGAGAACACAATCAAAATACCACAAATCAAAATCCCTGTAATCGGGAACCAAGGGCATAAAGGAACCTTGAACGGTCTAGGTCTGTCGGGGTCTGTTTTTCTCAATATCAAGACTGCAATACAAATAATAACAAAAGAAGTAAATGTTCCAAAGTTACAGAGTGCAGCAGATATATGCAAATCCATAAACAATCCGCAAATTATAACCGTAATACCTGAAATCCAGGTCATTACATGCGGGGTTCTATATTTTTTATGAATCAATCTCCATGATTTTGGTAAAAATCTGTCTCTGCTTATCGCATACAAAATTCTTGTAGTACCCAACTGATATACCAAAAGAACAGTCGTCAGTGCACACAATGCACCAACAGAAATAAATCCTGCAAACCAATCCTTACCGACAAAACTCATAGCATGTGCAATAGGTGCCTGAATATCAATTTTATCAACAGGAACAATACCTGTCAAAACCAGAGCAACACACACATACAAAATTGTACATATAATCAGCGTTCCTAAAATGGCAATAGGCAAATCTCTTTGAGGTTTCTCTGTTTCCTCAGCCGTCGTAGAAATAGCATCAAAACCAATATATGCAAAGAAAATCAAAAACGTTCCCATCAACACACCTTGTATAGGATGAGCCACAGGCAAAAACGGCTGCCAATTTTCGGGTTTTACATAATGTGCTCCAATTACAATAAAAGATATAATCATGAACATATTTACCCCAACCATAATGCTGGCAACTCTTGTTGATTCTTTTACCCCTCTAACAAGCAAAACCGTAAGAAGCAAAACAATACCAACAGCAGGCAAATTCACAGATACAGGGACAGTTCCGAACAAATAAGGAATTTTGTCGTGAATATTCCAATTATTTGCATCACACAGTGCGGACATCGTTCTGAAATCATATCTTAACCAAATAGGGAAATTAAGAACAAAATCCGGCATATATTGTTTAAACCCTTTTAAAAATTGTATAAAATAACCTGTCCAAGCACTTGCAACCGTAATATTACCTATGGCGTACTCAAGCATCAAAATCCAGCCGACCATCCACGCCATAAATTCACCCATTGTCGCGTATGTGTATGTATAAGCACTACCCGCAACAGGTATCATAGCTGCAATTTCAGAATAACAAAGAGCCGAAAAAACACACGCAATTGCGGCAAGCAACATAGAAATAACAATCGCAGGGCCTGCGCCGGCACTTTCAGCACTTCCTGTTATCGCAGTACCTATAATTGTAAAGATACCGGTACCTACAACCGCACCTATACCTATTACAATAAGGTCAAAAACATTCAGCGTTTTCTTTAGCTCGGACTTTTTGCTTGTTGCAATGAGCTCGTCAGGGCTTCTTTTTTTCAATATATTTCTTAAAACTGTATTAATTGCCATTTACTTAATTTCCACTTTTTTCTTTAATCTTTTTCTCAACTAGTGCCTTATGAACCGTATTTTCATTCAATCTATTTTTAACATAACCGTATAAAAGGTAAATCAACGCTCCTGCACCCAACCATACAGGGAACAACAGCGCAGAGCCGGAAGCCTGAATTGATTTATATACCATCAATCCTCCGCAACACAAAATACCCAATAACGGTACAACCGGTGAAAATGGGACTTTAAAAGGCCTTGGTCTGTCCGGATCAGTTTTCCTAAGCACCAAAATTGCAACGCAGACAATTATGAATGAGGTAAATATACCATAATTACACAACTCAGCAGCAACATTAATATTTAATGCCAAAATACCCAATATTGCAAGAATACCGACTGTCCAAGTTAATCTTGCAGGGGTATGATGCCTTTTATCAAGCTCTAAAAACCTTTGAGGCAAGAAATGATCTCTGCTCATTGCATACAATATACGTGTAACTGCCATTTCCATGACCAAAAGAACAGATGTCAAACCTGCCAGAGAACCTATTGATATTAGTCCGGCAAACCAATTTTGTTTAACTGCAGACATACAATATGCCATCGGAGCCTTCAAAAAGTCAACAGGAACAGGGCCTGATGTCTTTTGCATACCGGTCAATACCAATGCAACAAGGATATAAACTATTGTTGTAACAAGTAATGATCCAATAATACCTATAGGCAAATCTTTCTGAGGATTTTTACATTCCTCAGCAGCTGTTGCCAAAGCATCAAATCCTATATATGCAAAAAATATTATAAACGCACCGGCAAATATACCTTCAAGTCCATTTGGGGCAAATGGCACCCAATTTTCAGGTTTTACATAAAACGCACCGGCAACAATGAACAATGCAATTACAGACATTTTTATAAATACCATAATTCCTGTCATTTTTGCAGAATCCTTTGTTCCTTTTACAAGAATCATCGTCATCAATAAAACAATAATTATTGCAGGTAAATTAATACTTACAGGAACACCCAACAAATGCGGCAGTTGTACGCCCTGATCTGCAGCAAGTTTCGCCGCCGTAAACGGATCATTTACAAGCCAAAGCGGAGGATTTGTAATCCACGCTGGCAAAACCGTCTCGAAACCCTTTAAAAAGTTCATCAAGTAATTTGACCATGCACACGCAACAGCGATAAAACCGATACCATAGCCAAGCACAGAAACCCAGCCAACCATCCACGCCGCAAATTCACCTAATGTCGCAAACGTATAGTTATAAGCACCGCCTGATACCGGAATCATTGTTGCAAATTCAGTATAACAAAGCGCAGAAAATATACATGCAATTGCCGCAATTGCCATTGACACTATTAGGGCTGGACCTGCACCGACAGTTGTGCCGTCAGGGCTGCCGGCTGCAGCAATCCCGACAATAGCAAATATACCTGAGCCGATAATTACGCCAACACCCAGAATAATCAAATCCCAAGCACTAAGTGTTTTTTCCAATCCGCCTTTGCCGGCATCAGAAAGCATTTCGTCAGGGTTTTTAATGCGGGTAATTGTCTTCAAAAAGTTGCGAGATAATGTCGCACGATGAAATTTTTCTGCCATTCATATTCCTTTACTTGCAAAGAGGGAAGCCCATTGCCTCTCTTTGTTCTACATACAATTTTGCAACGGCGGATGCCATTGTTCTAACTCTGTTTATAAAGTTTATTCTCTCATCTTTACTGATAACACCTCGCGCATCTAACAGGTTAAATGTATGAGAGCATTTCAAAACGTAATCGTACGCAGGCAATACCAATTTTGCCTCAACGCAGTTATCCACTTCCTTTTGAAAGATATCAAACATTGTAAATAATGATTTTGCATCTGATACTTCAAAGTTATATTTTGATTGTTCAATTTCATTTTGCAAATATATATCGCCGTATTTTAGAGTGTCGTTCCACATAATATCAAAAACTGACTCTTTATTCTGCAAATACATTGCGATTCTTTCTAAACCATAAGTCAATTCCAAAGCAACAGGCTTAACTTCCAATCCGCCTACCTGTTGGAAATATGTAAATTGGGTAATTTCCATACCGTCAAGCCATACTTCCCAGCCGACACCTGCCGCACCGAGAGTAGGAGATTCCCAGTTATCTTCAACAAACCTTACATCGTGCTTAGAAAGGTCAATACCCATAGCTTCCAAGCTTTTGAGATAAAGCTCTTGCGCATTGTCAGGTGATGGTTTTAAAATAACCTGAAACTGAAAATAATGTCCAAGTCTGTTAGGGTTTTCGCCATATCTTGCATCGGTCGGTCTTCTGCAAGGTTCAATCATTGCAGTATTCCAAGGTTCAGGCCCTAATGCTCTCAAAAAAGTTGCAGGGTTCATAGTTGAAGCACCTTTTTCTATATCATAAGGCTGTTGGATTATACAACCGTAATCTGACCAAAATTTTTGTAAATTAAAAACCAATTCTTGAAAGTTTAACGCCATACTAACACCATTATTGTATATATTACACTCGTTCGTTTATGATAGTATGGACAAGCCTTTTTTTCAATCGGTTGTTAAAAATTCTAAACAAAACTAATCAATCGTGATATAATTCTTTTATGGCAGATAAGATAATTATTTTTTCAGGTAAACAATATTCAGGTAAAGACACAGTTGCAAAGATTATGTTGGAGGCATTGCCTAATTTTAGAAGATGTGCAATGGGTGACATTATAAAATTAACTTACGGCAAACAGCACAACCTGACATATGAAGAAATTGAGAATAACAAACCTATATACAGACAAGGTTTGATTGATCTTGGGAATTGGGGCAGGGCACAAGATCCTGATTATTGGCTAAAAAAAATAATAGAACAAGACGGAAACATAATGGTAACAGACGTAAGGGTTCCGCATGAATATGAGGTTTTCAAAGATGCAGGGGCAATAAAGATTCGTATTGAGGCATCACGAGAGATAAGAATGCAAAGGGGAACACTTGTCGGGGAAGATGACGTTACAGAAGTAGGTTTGGATAATGTCAAAGATTGGGATTATGTTATAGATAACAATTCTGATTATGAAACATTAAGAAAGAATGTAGAGTTAATCATTGAGGATATAAATGGCCGGAGATTATAAAAAGCTTTTGAACAAAAAAAGGAAGAAGTATTGTGATGTTAAGACAATGGGTGTCAACATTGACAAAAACGAGTATTATGAGATTATACTTTCAAATTCCGCGCATCCTGAAAACATAAAAGATTCCGGACACAAATCATAACATTACATAATAAATATTATATCCATTGTTGTACATTTCTTTCTCTTTTTGTTTGCGAGGTATTAATGTGGGGCTTTTGCCGCCCCACACCCCAGCAGTCAGTTTCTTTTGTCGAAAAGAAACTGACGAAAGAAAATGATTGTCCTGAA
>JBGUSD010000075.1:0-3779 GCA_045132355.1 Candidatus Gastranaerophilaceae bacterium | reverse complement strand
TCAATAACTAAATTTTGGGTTTTTGTGTGGTATATTTTCCCGTTTATATTCAGTCCGTTAGGATTAATCTTTTCTATATCGCCGTTATAGTGTGCATTAAAGCTTGTGTGAATGCTTCCTATATCATCTTTGAACGGAATATTTAGGTTCATTATCTTCAATCCGTCTTTTAAAACAAATTTGTCGGAGATGATATCAAGATTGGCGTTATTATCTTTTAATTTACCTTTTACTTTTATCCGTGAGTTTTCAAGTATAGAAGAAAGATCCATTTCGGTATTAAGGTTTTCAAAATTTATTTTCCCTGTAACGTTTGAAAGATGCATCTTCATTGCAGTGATATTGTTAGAATATAACGTTATTTCGCCTTTGCCAAAGATATTTTTGTTGAATACAACGTCATGTACATCTTTTACAACCCCTGTAAGTTTCAAAACAAAGTCGGATTTACCGCTTGCGGCAGTTATTGGTTTGATAAATTCCTGAATATCCTTCAGCATAGGGGATGTTTGGATTACTTTGAGCAAGTTGCCGAGATCTTGCTGTGTTCTTACATCAAAATCCAGATTGCCATACAAGGAGCATTTGCCGTCAATGGTTATCAGGTTTCCGTTCATTAGAGCATTTGTTGTGTAGAAGTGAGTATCTTCGTCATTAAAGTCCAAAGATCCGGAGCCGTTTGTCAGTAGCATATTGTGAATATCAAGGAATGATGCAGTTGTGTTTTTGAAGTTAAATTGTCCCCATGCTTTAGGGTGCAATCTTGTTCCGACAACGTGCAAATCAATGTTTCCCTGTCCTCTGATATCCATAATTGGCACAGGCCCCATTTCAAATTTTAGAATTTCATGCAGTGGATTTAGTACAATTTGTGCGGTTTTTAGATCAACCGTATCGGTACTTTTAATCATTAAATCTGCGGCTCTGTCTTCGTATAAGTCAGCAGTGCCTGTAACATATACCATTTGATTTATTGGCGCAGGTACTTTGACATCCATAGACATTTTTGTTCCAAGAAAATCAAGTATAATAGTTGCTTTTGGGGTGTTGTATGGTAATGGATGGTTTAATACCCCTTCTGTTACAGTTATTTTGCCGTTTACATCAGGTGTATCGGCTCTGCCTTTCAGGTGGAGTTCACCTTTGATATCTCCGTAGAATGGGTTTTTCTTTAGTGCGTATAGGTTTGCCTCATATATAAGATCTTCTTCACCGGGCATTAGAGGAATGAAGTTTTCTGTTCTTGACGGGTTTATTTTTACAACGGTATCCACATGGGGCATTTTTGCATCAAGGTGTTTGACTTTTCCGTTGACTTCAACATCAATTCCCTGCGAGGTAATTCTCAGATTTTTGATATCTAATCCGTTTTTGATAGTGCTGATGTCTGTTTTTACTTCTATTTTATGTTTGCAAAATATCGAACGTGCAATTTCTTTTTGCATTATTCCCAAATCTTCAACGGATATTTTTGCAAAAATATCTTTGTGCTTATTTTGGGATGTTGTTGTATCTGCAATCAGGTTAATTTTGCCGGAAATAGATTCAAGTTGTGTGAATGCCTTTACGTAATCAGACAAATCTGCCAAGTCGAGATTTGAGATTCTGCCTTTTACTTTAAATTGATTTTCTGTTATTTGGTTTATAGGAAGTTTTATATCTATGTCTGCCATTAATTCGGACGCTTTTTTGTTTACGTACAACTTGGCAAATGTTGACATCTTCATTCTTTTATTTAATTTAAATTCATCAAGTGACAGGTAGCTTCCGTCAAGTATGATGTGTTTGTTTTGCTTGTAGTCCTCAAGATTAACCTTATAATTTCCAAGCCTTACATATGCTTTGCTCAGGACAAAATCCGATTTGGGTAATTTGGTATCTATTTTGTATTGACCAAGCTTTAATTCTCCGTCTTTTGTGTATACAAAGTTTGCTTCGATTTTGTCGCTTGAAAAGTTACCTATTTGTAATTTGCCGATTAATAGCGGCAGAAAATGTATTTTAATTGCGGAATGGTCTAGTTGCAGGGCTTTTGTTCCGTCATCATTTAACAATGATATATTCTCTGCCATAAACCAAATTGCAGGAGTGTGTCCCATTTTTATATAAGGGTCTTCGATATTGATTTTGTATCCTGTTTTTTGTTCGATTTTTTGCTCAATAAAATCGATTCTTTTATCGATATTTATAACTGCAGGAATTCCCCAATAATAAACCCCATAAAAGAATGTTAAAACACTCGCAACTATTAAAGATTTTCTAACTCTATCCATCCCATATTTATTATATATAAGAGAAAGCTATATGGCAATATTTTATGTAGCCGGATTGGGCTAATTTTAACTTTGTTAATCAATACTTTGTGAGGATTATTTATAAGAATAAAACAAGGATAATAAAGTTAAGTCGGAGGTGGAAATGAACCTTTTTGCGTACACAAGACAATTATATGAAAAAATAGCCTTTTATGATGCGGTTGCAAAGGGTGAATTGTCAGACAATCCGATGTCAAACCCGTTTAACCAGCCAATAAACATAACAATTATCTGGGTCGACGGTGAAAAGGACAATTAAACCCGATTGCCGTTTGCATCAAACTTGTACATATCGTTTTCTGAGATAGAGAGTTCTAATGTTTCTCTGACAGGATATTCCGCAGAAACTTTTGCGCTGCACTTTTTATCTCCGATATTAAAATATACGATTCTTTCGCTGCCCAAAAGTTCTGTTATTTCAACATCAACGGTTTTTCTTACATTACCGCCTGTAATCATCTTTTCAGGACGTATTCCGTATGTTATATTTTCATCCAACCCAAGATCTTTACCGTTTATAAAGTTCATTTGCGGAGACCCTACAAATCCTCCGACAAAAGTATTTTGAGGATTGTTATATATTTCTTCCGGTGTGTCATACTGTTGGATTACACCCTTATCAAGCACAACAATTCTGTCCCCCATTGTCAAAGCCTCTGTTTGGTCGTGGGTTACATATATAAAGGTTGTTTGCAATTTTTCGTGCAGCTTTTTGATTTCAGAACGCATTTGAACTCGTAATTTGGCATCCAAATTTGAAAGCGGTTCGTCCATTAAGAATACTTTTGGATTTCTGACTATTGCACGACCAAGCGCAACACGTTGTCTTTGCCCGCCTGATAATTGTCTTGGTTTTCTGTCTAAATATTCTGTCAAATCAAGAATTTCAGCTGCCTCTTTAACTTTTTCCTCAATCTCTTTTTTATCAACCTTACGCATTTTTAAGCCAAAAGCTATATTCTCTCTGACCGTCATATGCGGATACAACGCATAACTTTGGAATACAAAAGCAATATCTCTGTCTTTTGGAGCAATATCGTTTACCTTTTTGTCGCCGATGAAGATTTCTCCGTCAGTTATCTCTTCCAGCCCTGCAATCATTCTCAAAATGGTTGATTTGCCGCAACCTGAAGCTCCGACAAGAACTACAAATTCCTTATCTTTTATTTCCAAATCTATGCCGTCAATTACTTTCTTTTTGTCATAGATTTTGGTAACGTTTTTTAAGATGACATTACTCATTAAGATCCTTTTCAATCGGAATAATTAAATTAAAAGTAGTACCCTTCATAACCTCTGATTCTGCCCATACAATACCGTGAATTCTCTTGGCAAGTATGTTTGCAGTACCCAAGCTTATTGAACGTACTATGTTCTTTTTGTTTTGTTTGTCTAACTGATTATATGGTTCAAACAATCCTTCCATCTCGTTTTCTTGCAAACCGATGCCTGTATCGGATATTG
>JBGUSD010000074.1:0-3765 GCA_045132355.1 Candidatus Gastranaerophilaceae bacterium | reverse complement strand
CAGATCTATGCAAACAGCTAGCCTCAATGGTTTTGTAAGAATGAACGAATGGTTACAAGCATAATTCAACCTGCTTTTTCAAATCATCTATTGAACCGTTATTTTTAATTACAATATCAACGAGTTTCAGTTTATCTTCCTGAGGCATTTGCGACTTTATACGCGCCATAGCATCATTTTTGCCGCAATGGTTACGATTTATAATTCTCTCAAGTCGGATTTCATCATCAGAATACACAAGGACTATTTTATCAAACAAATTCTGCATACCGCATTCAAACAACAACGGAATTTCTACAAATACCATTTTTTCATCAGAATTTTGCTCAAAAAATTCACATATTTTTTCTTTTATCAAAGGGTGAATAATAGAGTTTAGTTTCTGTCTCATAACTTCATCACTAAACACAACTTTTGCTAATTTCTCTCGAGATATTCTGCCATCAGACATTATATCAAAATCTTTAAAAGCCTCTATAACCGCCAAATTACCATCTAACAGATCATGCCCGAGGTTATCCGTATATAAAATTTTATTACCGGCAGACTCAATCAGTCTGCAAACCTCAGACTTTCCTGATGCAATATTACCTGTAATAGCAACTTTAATCATTGTTTGAAATCCTGTTTAAAAAGTTCTTCAATTCTTTTATTTGCTGAGGTTTTATGGGTTTAAATTCGCCACGTTTGAGACCTGCAAGCTGAATTGTTGCGTGTTGTATACGCTTCAGCGACTTGACCTCATACCCAAAATACTCTATCATCTTGCGTATTTGTCTGTTCATGCCCTGATAAAGCGTTATTTGCATCATAGTATGCTTGTTATCCTGTTCCAAAACGGTAACATCAGCGTACGCAACCTTGCCCGGCTCGATTTCAATACCTTTTGCCATCTGCTCAAATTCATGCTGGTGCATTCTAACGTCAACAGCCACTAAATAGACCTTTGGAACCTTTACAGACGGATGAGTCAATGCATTAATTAAATCGCCGTCGTTTGTCAAAATCAACAGTCCGGTAGAATCTTTATCCAATCTGCCAACAGGCTTTAGGTTGTACATACTTTCCGGCAAAAGATCATATATTGTTTTTCTACCATTCTCATCATCACTTGTTGTAATATATCCGGCAGGCTTGTAAAATCTGTAATATTCATGCTTTTTAGGATGAATAATTTTTTGGTTAACAAACACCTTATCTCTATCTGAAACAAGAAATCCCAATTCTGTAACCTTTTTCCCGTTTACACTGACAACGCCCTGTTCAATTAATTCATCAGCTTTTCTGCGGGAACAAAGGCCGGATGATGCTATATATTTATTTAAACGAGTTGAGGACATTCTACAGTCCTTTCAAAAGTTTTGGACAAAGTTTCAGGGAACTCCCTGTATAACTTCCCATTTCTGTGGACAGCAACAACATCAACGGTTGCAATAGTATGCACCTTACCGCTATCTTTTGACTTTATAATTTGTTTAAAGGTTGCAGACAATTTTGAATATTTTTCAAGCCAGGTTTCAATAATAACAACATCATTCAACATAGCTGAAGATTTGTATCTGATATTGATATTTACAACAGGCAGCATAATATCCTGTTCCTCCAAATCAGGCATAGAATGACCAGTTTCATCACACCACATAACCCTGCCGGCTTCCATCCATCTCAAATAAGTTCCATGCCAGGCAACCCTGTATGCATCTGTATCTGCAAAAAATACTTTTTGTTCAAATGTGTGTTTCATAATAAATAAATTATAGCATAAAATAAAGTACTTGACGTAGAAAAATGTTTATTCTAGACTAATAATACAAATAGACCCCATCGGGATGTAGCGCAGTTTGGTAGCGCACCTCGCTTGGGACGAGGGGGTCGCACGTTCAAATCGTGTCATCCCGACCATTTTAAAGACTAACCAAAAGGTTAGTCTTTTTATATTTACATTAATATAAATTAAATTGACTTAGACATGATTTTATAATAGCCTTTAATAAGAGAGGTTTACACGACAAGAGGATTAGGGAATTGGATTTTACAACATTAACTATATTATTTTTAGGTAAATTAGCACACTTAGTAGGGAATTACGGCTTAGCCATCATTGTTTTGACAATTATTGTAAGAATTTGTTTGTGGCCGCTAAACGTATCCCAACAACGTTCAATGAGAATGATGCAAACTCTGCAGCCAAAACTAAAAGCACTTCAGGACAGATACAAAAATAACCCGCAAGTTATGCAGCAAAAGATGATGGAATTCTACAAAGAACATAAATTTAACCCTATGGGCGGTTGCATGCCTTTGTTAATCCAAATGCCAATATTTATTCTTTTGTATTCAGCCCTGATGAGCCCAATGTTTATTCAAAACGCAGGCGACACACAATTTTTGTTTCTGAAGCGTCTTGATACAACCTTAAGAGCAACAGCAGGTATTTCGAACGACGGAGTTATGGGAACTTCTAAGTTTGACAAATTTATTTTGGGAAAAACCGCAACCGTATATTTGCCTGACGAAACACTTGAAAATGTAAAAATTACAAAACCTAATCAGGCACTTGAAATTCAGGGTGAATTGGTACCGGGTGAGCCTATTGATTTTAAAATCAGTTTAGACAATTTAGCCCTCAAATTCTCACAACTTCAAAATATACAAAAAGCAGATGTCGTAATAACCGACCTGAACACAAAAGAAACAGAAAACGTAACCTTTGAACGTAAAGGGGAAATCCTTGCTGCAACAGTTCCTTCTGTTGAAATTGCACAGACTTTCCACTGGGATATTTTACTATTGATAGTTCTGTTTGGTATAACAATGTTCTTGTCTCAAAAGGTTATGATGGCAACATCAAAAACCGCAGAACCGCAAGATCCGGCACAAGCCGCAATACAAAAATCAATGGGTACGTTTATGCCGATTATGATTATTGCGACTTTTGTCATAATACCAATCCCGGCAGGTGTTTTGCTGTACCTTGTAACAAGCAATATTTTCCAAATAGCACAAACTGTTTTTGTCAACAAGCAGATAGATATTGAAGAAGCACAAAAGAAACAACAGGTAGACGATATTGATTTGCAGAATGCAAAAAAGGTAGATAACAAAGAATAAAATGCTTGTATCCGATTTTGATTACAATTTACCTAAAGAACTGATTGCGCAAATGCCTGCAGACAAGCGAGACAACTCAAAAATGCTTGTCTTGGACAGAAATGGTCATACAATAGAACATAAGCATTTTTACGATATTGTTGATTATATAGACGAAAACTGCCTTTTAGTCCTAAATAACACAAAAGTAATCCCTGCACGTCTATACGGAACGAAAGACACAGGGGCAAAAATTGAAGTATTTTTACTTGAAAAACAAGAAAACAACCAGAACAAAGAAACTTGGTCTTGTTTAATCAGACCGTCAAAAAGAATAAAGCCTAATACAATAATCACAATTTCAGAAGAATTAAAGGTAAAACCGATTCACAGATTGGAAGATGACGGAGAATGGCTTGTTGAACTTGACTTTGACGGAGATTTGTTTGAAATATTACACAGAGTCGGGAATATTCCGTTACCGCCATATATAGAAAGAAAACTCCAAACAGAAGACATTAAAAACTTTGATATGGAAAGATATCAAACAGTATACGCAAAGGACGAAGGCTCTGTTGCTGCTCCTACTGCCGGCCTGCACTTTACAAAAGAGATATTGGATAAACTAAAGGCAAAAGGGGTAGAAATCGTATACGTAACTCTAAACGTAGGTCT
>JBGUSD010000073.1:0-3822 GCA_045132355.1 Candidatus Gastranaerophilaceae bacterium | reverse complement strand
ACGGAAGTGATAGTCACAAAATAAATGAAAAATTTGATATAGACTTTGAGACAAAATACGCCGATATTCTCAAAAAATATAAAAACTTCTTTGTGAAAACAAAAAACGGATATACCTTCAACACGGAAGGAATATTGATAAGTAATACTATATTGGCAGATTTTTTGCAATAAAAAACGCCCTGTATTGGGCGCTTTCTATTTATATACAATTGTGATTTACTAAGCTTGAGCAGGTGCAGGTTTCTTTAATGATTTAATTTTAGAAACAACCCAATTTACACCTTCTTTTGCTTTGCCAACAACGAGTGCACCTTTTTCTGCAACCCATTTGCCAGCAATATCAAGGTATTCACCTGATTTTTTAAGTAAAGCGTTGTCTTTTGCCATTAATTTTTCGAAAACTTGAGTTTTGTTACCGGCATACAAAAGACCTGCTACAACTGCTGCTGTACCAATAATACAGCCTAATGCCTTCAAAAATCCGTGTTTCTTCTTAGATTTTGCCTGAGCTTCAGGCATTTGAAATCTTTGCGGATCGTACAATCTGTCTGCAGCACTTCTTTGAGCTTGTGCACCTGCTGCTTTGAAACTTACTGGGGAAACTGAGTAAATCATCTTTATGACCTCCATTTTAAACACACACAACTATATAAACCAACTGATACCATGAATTTGTCTTTATTTTGGCACATTTAATATAATCGTTACAAATGTTTACATAAATTTTGGAATATTTTTCTCATCAGTGTCATCTTATATATCAGAAGGGGAGAAAATACTATGGAACAATTAATTTACATTGAGCAAAGAGATAAAGAAGAAGCTTCAAAACTTTCAAAAGGTTTTGCAATAAACGAAACAAAAAATCGAGCATATATTAATGTTCTTGGCAGTGAATTAGCAATGAAATATCTTGCTCAAGAAAATATAAGCGTCTCAAACACGTACAATCTGCACAACATACACAAAATCAGAGAAGAATTTGACGTTGCAGACGTAATGCTTCCAAATATCCATATTGACGTAAGAGTTGTTTATGATGAAAATCTAATTTTTGTACCAAAAGCACATTTTGACTACAACATCACCCCTAACATTTATCTTGTGTTCAATATGGCTGAGGATCTTTCATTTGTAAAGTTTTTAGGGTTTTTTGAACCAAAATTAATCAACAAAAACAACCAAAACAGAGAATATTATTTTATAGAAAAAGAAAAACTATCTCACCCTTCTGATTTGAAAAATTATATCGAAAACTTCAACGGAAATACAACAACAGAGCTTTCAGAAGATGAAATAGAAGAGGGTCAACGTCTTGCAATTTCATTCATTGACAACGAAATAAGTGATAATGACAAGCAAAAATTACTTAAAATGCTTTTGAAAAGTTCTCAACTGAGAGAAAACCTCATCGAATTTGACAATTTTGAAGTCATATCTTATCACACAGCAACAACTGAAGATATGGATACAACTGTTCTTCCTGCACCAACAACTGTTGACGAGTTTGAAAAGTTTGAAAACACGGATGATTTTGCTGATTTTAGCCTGGAAGACCTTGTGGAAGAAGATGATGGTCTGAATGAAGAAACATCAAAAGAATCAGAACAGGAAGAAGATTTTACGGATAATGCGGAAGAAAATGCCGAATCCGTGGAAGACACAGATGTTAAAACTATTGATGAAATACCAAGCGAAGATCTTGAAAATTTTGATGGAACAGAGGCTCTTGATTATACAACCGATGATATAAATAATCTTGAAAAAGCAGATAATGACGACGACATTAACCTTGTAGGAGAAGCCTCTCTAGAGGACTTTCCTTCGGAAACAACAGAAGAAAATATATCCACAACAGAAGATATAAAGGAAGATAATACCGAAGAATCCTCTGGTATTGCAGGAGAAATAGCGGCAGGGGCAGTCGGACTTGCCACAGCGGGAACAGCGGCTGTTGCAGGAGCAGATGCATTAGGTGCAGGAGTTGACGCGATAAGTGCAGAAATTGCCGAAGAAACACTTTCAACCGCTGCAGACGTAATCGAGGACGTAGGAGAGGACCATACTAAAACAGAAATAATTGATGATATGTCCACAGATAACATCACTCTACCTGATTTACCAATGTCACCCGGCCTTGAGGATTTGGAAAGCCTTGACGAATCAGATATTGTCGAAAGTGATGAAGCAACTTGAAGCGGAGATAAGCTTTTCGATGTATTAACAGACAACAGTACTGAAGAAGATCCTCTTGAAAACGGAGATTTAGACGAAATAGATTCACTTATAAATTCTGAAGAAGAGAGTTTGCCGGAAGAAAAAACTTCTGAAGAAGTTATGGACGAAACTTTTGACGAAACAGATAATACAGATGGCGGATACAATATAATAGACAAGGACGAAGGAGATACAATTTCCTTTGAAAGTCTTGGGGCAACTGATTTTCTTGATCAAATAGAAAGCTCAGATGATCAGGAGACAGAAACAACCGCATCTTTTGAAGAATTGCAAACAGATACAGAAGCTGCCGTTGAAACACCAATAGCAGAAACCCCTATGGCATTTGAAAATTCTACCACTATAACTAACCAGGATGTAGTGCCGGGAGAAATTGCTATTGATATAAATCAAACGGCATCTGATGAATCACAGGATGATTTGGGTGTTTTATACAGTAACAACGAAAATTCACAGAATAATGAAACCATTCAAACCGGAAAACCGGAACAAGGCAAAAAAGCAGTTTTAGTTGGCACAGCTTTGGCTGCGGTTATTGCGGCAGGTGCAATCTTTGGATTCACAACAATGAACAAAGGAAATGATGAAATGGCACAAAACCCGATAACTCCGGCTACAAATCCAACGGAAGAAATAACTAAAACAAAACATATCGAAGAACAACCTATACCAGAGGTACAAAAACCGTCTGTTCAGTCACTTGATACAACGAAAACACAAACCCAACAGGTAACAAAACCTCAAAAATCAGTAACAACTTCAACTTCACCATATTTGGAAGTTAGCAAGTTAAATTGGGCTGTACCGGGGTATTTGTCTTACAATGATGATTTCAAAAAATATCTGCAAACTGCAGGAAAGAGTTTGAAACTTTCAATATCAAGCGACTTACTGCTTGCAACAGAATATAGCTATTCTGA
Source organism: Candidatus Gastranaerophilaceae bacterium (assembly GCA_045132355.1). GTDB lineage: Bacteria > Cyanobacteriota > Vampirovibrionia > Gastranaerophilales > Gastranaerophilaceae > SIG32. The sequence goes on along the minus strand of JBGUSD010000073.1, from coordinate 662 downwards.
AGAAATTGACGTCGACATCATTCTGTCAAAAGAAGGCTCCTTAACAGACGCAAAGATACTCAGATCAAGCGGTTCGAACCAAATCGACGGGATTGTGTTACAAACTGTTAAAGAAACTTTAAATGTGGTGAAAGCGCCTGCTGGAGTGATAGACAAGGACGGAACACACTTAACACTTAAAATATATCTATAAATATGTTATAATGTTCCACATAAGGAAAATTTCACGTGGAACTAGCACAAGACAAACTTGATTTAATAGAAAGAATAATAAGAAACGACAGAAAATTTTCAAGCAACGAAGATTTGTATGATGATTTCTTTAACGAGACCTGCAAACGCTCATACGGTATAATAAGTGTTGTAAGCTCAGATGCTGCCTTGGAAGCATATTTAAAGAAAATCGCCACGACCTCAATTTTGAGCGTATTAAAGGATTCCGGGAGATTAAGGAGAAACAGATCCGGATATACTCCAACCCAAGAAGTTTCATACGACGAGGTTTCCGATAAGTATACAACTGCAGATATTTCATATAGCAGATTTGTAACGGATATTTCTCCGGAAGACATTGTCATAAAAAAAGACACACTGAAACAGGTCGCTGATGTTGTATTACAAATGGATGCAGAAGATACCTCAAAACAGTATTTACAAATATA
>JBGUSD010000072.1:0-11050 GCA_045132355.1 Candidatus Gastranaerophilaceae bacterium | reverse complement strand
CACTTAATATCAGATGTATCAGGAACCTGTTTTACACATAGTGCTATTTTCATTAAGATTTCTTCTTGCTGTTAGCTTCTAGTAATGCGTTATATCCCATTATATACATTGAACATTTTTTTACATTAGACATGTACCATGCACATCTGTCTTGTGTGCAAATCATATCAACTCCATTTGTTCCAACACTCAATAATGGGCAATAAGGAATGTCTTTTTGTAATGCCATAATCACTTCTCCGCTTGTTTTAATAAGTTACACTCTTGAGAACGTTTACGTTCCTGATCTTTATAAATACGAGTCCTGTTTATAACCTCATCAAAATCAATTTTGTGAGCATCAAAATCAGGCCCGTCAACACAGGCAAACTTAGTTTCGCCGCCAACAGTAACCCTGCAAGCGCCGCACATGCCTGTACCGTCAACCATAATAGGATTCATACTTGCCTCAGTATATATACCTTTATCTCTTGTCAATTCCGCAACTGCTCTCATCATTGGCATAGGGCCTACAGCTATCGCATAATCTACTTTTTCTTTGTTAATTATTCTCTCCAAAACCTGGGTTACAAAACCTTTTTCCCCCAATGTACCATCATCGGTTGTTATGAACAACTCTGTGCAGGCATCTTTCATCTTATCTGCCCAGAATATTAAATCTTTGTTTCTGGCACCCATAATCATATAGACTTTATTACCTGCTTCTTTAAAAGCTTTTGCAATCAAATAGCATGGTGCAGCGCCATAGCCGCCGGCAAGACACACTACCGTACCGTATTTTTTAATATGAGTCGGTTGTCCCAACGGCCCAACAATATCAACAACATCATCCCCTATGTTTAATTCTGCAAGCTTCTTGGTAGAATACCCGACTGCCATAAAAACGAGTGTTAAAATCCCCTTTTCTTTATCAACATCGGCTATTGTCAGGGGAACTCTTTCCCCGTTTTCTTCTGCTCTAAAGATTATAAACTGCCCCGCTTTTGCATTTCTAACAACATACGGTGCTTCGATTTTTATTTCATACTGATTAGGACAAATTTCCTGCTTTGATATGATTTTGTATCCCATTACTGCCTCTCTTTTAGAATGATTATAACATAAGAGTTAAGTTAGTACAATCTTTATGATATAATATGTAGGTAAAAACACTTTTGAAGGGAGATGTGTCATGAATAAAATTGTTGTCGGTGCACAATGGGGAGACGAAGGCAAAGCAAAGATTACGGACTTGCTTGCAGAAAAAGCTGATCTGATTATAAGATATCAGGGAGGTTGTAACGCAGGCCATACCGTTGTTGCACACAACAAAACCTTCAAATTTCACATGATACCGTCAGGAATCCTGTATGGCGGAAAGATTTGTGTTGTCGGAGCAGGAACCGTAATTCTGCCGGACTCCTTTAAAGAAGAGGTCGAGGGTCTTATAAAAGACGGGATTGATGTTTCAGGCTTGAAAATAAGTCCGCTTGCCTCTGTTACAATGCCATATCACACAGAGGTGGACGGATATTCAGAAAGCATTGCAACAAAAGGTAAAATCGGCACAACAAAAAAAGGTATTGGTCCGACATACACGGATAAAGCTGCCCGTATAGGTATTAAGGTTCAGGATTTGTACAACGAAGAAACTCTTTCTGAAAAACTTGATGTAATATTACCTATAAAAAACAAAACTCTTGAAAAAGTATACGGACTAAAAACTTATACAAAAGAAGAAGTTATTACTTTGTGCAAAAAATATGCCGAAATCTTCAGACCATATGTATGTTTTGATTGGCAGGAAATGCTTGAGAACAACAAAGACAAAACTGTTTTATTTGAAGGTGCACAAGGGGTAATGCTGGACGTAGATTACGGGACATATCCGTTTGTGACAAGCTCAAATCCTATAGGTGGCGGAGCATGCACAGGCTCCGGCTTTGGCCCTAAAATGGTTGACGAAGTTATCGGAGTTGCAAAAGCCTACGTAACCCGTGTCGGAGAAGGGCCTTTCGCAACAGAGTTGACAGATGAAATCGGCGACAAAATAAGAGAAATAGGTCATGAATTTGGGGTAACAACCGGCAGACCTCGCCGTTGCGGATGGTTTGATGCCGTCACAATGAGATATGCTGTTCTTGTTGGAGGGTTAACGTCTGTTGCGCTCACAAAAATAGATGTATTTGATACTTTTGATGAAATCAAAGTTTGTACGGCATATGAAGACACACGTGATGGCAAGATTTACAAGTCTTATCCGACAGATGTTTATATGCATAAATATCTAAAACCCGTCTACGAAACTCACAAGGGCTGGAAAAAAGATATTACAGGAATAAAAAAATACAATGAATTACCTGAAAACTGCAGAGAATATCTGTCAAGATTAGAGCAATTACTTGGTGTTCCTATCTCAATCGTTAGCGTTGGGCCAGACAGAGAACAGACTATTTTTAAACAAATTTAACAAAAAGGCAATTTCCGACAAAAGTTTGTTTTTATAAAAACATAGGTAGTGTATGTTGAGAATTAACCCTGCAATAAAAACGAACAATAATATTCAAAACAAAACAACTTTCAAATCTCAAGTTGTTACACTTCCTAATGCTGAACAAACCGATATCACAAACGTTACCCCAACATACAATGTAAAAGTACCTATTCAATATCAAAAAAACGGGGTTATTAACCTTCCATACGGATTTCAAGCACATTCGTACAAACTTGCCAACGGACAGAGAGTAATGATAGTTCCGAAAAAAGGTGAAACCGTTGTGAGAACATACGTAGGAACAGGCTCATTGAATGAACCCGACAGGGTCAGAGGGATTAGCCACTATATAGAACACAATCTGTTTAACGGTTCTGAGGGGTTGGATGCCGGAGAATTTTTCGCAACTGTCGACAATATGGGTGCAGAAACCAATGCTTCAACAGGTTTTGCAGAAACTAATTACTACATTAGTTCAAATCTATTGAACGAAGGGGATTTGGAAAAGAAAATAAAAATTCACGCATCTATGCTTGAAACCCCAAAATTTGCACTTGATATGCTTGAAAAAGAAAAAGGCATAGTAAATTCAGAAATAAACATATACCAAGGAGATGCAGAAACAATTACCGCAAATGCAACTCTCAAAAAATTATATAATATTAAAAGCACATCAGGGGATCTGATTGCAGGCACTACCCACAATATCAACAATCTTACAAGAGAAGATGTTGTGGATTACTACAATAACAACTATTACCCTGCAAATATGGTAACAGTTATCACAGGTGAGGTTAACCCTGATGAAGCCATAAACCTGATTGCAAAATATTTTTCGGGAACAAACAAAACAACTCACCCAAGAAAATTTGAACAACTAAACCCTATTCAAAAAACTGTCAGACAAGATTTGTCATCAGACAAAACAAATTCAACACTAGTAATGCTAGGTTTTGCAGGACCTCAAAATAACGACACAAAGAACCTGATTTGTATGAGAATTATCAGGGAAATGCTAACCAACTACCAAACAGGGACTCTTGCAAATTCACTAAAGAAATTGAATTCATTCCCGGGTATGAATTTTGAAAAAATAAGTTCACGTCCTCAAGATCCTTCCGCAATATTTATTCAAACAGAAACCACAGAAGAAAATTGCGAAAAAGTTCTTCAGGAAATATTTAATCAGATACACAAAATAGCAACAGAAAATCCGGCAACTCTTGACAGTATCAAAAAAGGATTGCTGCTTGATAATTCTATAATGTTTGAGTCTTCTTTTGGTATAAACAATACAATAGGAAGCTGTATGCTTGATGGCAACATGGATTACGCAACAAATTATGAGAATATTGTAAACTCAATCACCCCTCAAGATATTCAAAATACCGCAAAGCAATTTTTAAATCTGAATAAAACTGCAGTAACCGTTTTACACCCTGAAAAACAAAACAAACAAGTATCATTTACAGGTAATATACAAAAGCAGGCAATTAACCCTCTCGACGTCAAAAGATTCAAACTTGCAAACAATTTTGACGTAGCAACAAGCAACTCCGTTTCAAATGTCGGAAACCTATATATCTCTTTTGATTGCCCTGAAATAAAAAGCAAACCTGCTGCCGGAATTATTTTAAACGAACTTTTAAAAGAAGGTTCAATGTTCCGCTCAGACAGAGAAATAAATAATGACCTATCAAAGGATTCAATCTACCTTAATTTCACATCCGGCAATGACGGTATTGAAGTAAGCGGAACATTTGCGCCGCAAGATATGGCAAAAGCTATCAATATTGCTAAAGAGGTTATGCAAAATCCGAGATTAACACAAGAAGATTTGGACAGAGTCAAAAACAGAATCTCAGACATATATTCAAGAATGGAAAAAAGCGCAAGCACAAAACTGATGAAAGAACTTATGTCAAACAATTCTTCAGGTTACACAAGAGAAGAAATCCTTGAAAGCCTGAAGGATACAACTCTTGAAGATATTTCAAACCTATACAGAAGCATAATACAAACTTCTCAAGGACACGCATCTATAAGCGCACCTTTCAATTATAACCCATATCTTTATCAAACAGCCCTGAACAGTATTGGCGGTTTTTATGGTGTAAAACCTTCAATGCCATACATTGAAAAAACATTTGAACCTTCAAAAGAAACTAAAGTTTTGACAGACACTCACGCAAAAAGTCAGGCACAAATACTTGAAGCGTACAAGTTCAAACACAGCAACAATCTAAAAGATATAACTGCAATTAATATCATGAACCACATTCTTGGCGGAAGTTCAAGCTCCAGACTGTTTAATGACCTTAGAGAAAAACAGCAACTTGCATACAGCGTAAATTCAAGATCAAGAATAATTGGCGATACAGGGATCATAACCCTTTCTATCGGAACAACAACAGAAAATCCAAACTCAGGCGAAACAAACTTTGACAATGTTCAAAAAAGTATCAACGGATTTAACAAACATATAAACAAAATGATGAATGAAAAAGTTACGGAAGAAGAACTTGCACACGCCAAATTATCATTGAAAAATGAAATCTTAAGCAAATGTGAATCAAGTAAAGGCACAGCAAGTGAAGTATTTATGGGCTTATCAGATTTTTACGGTCCTTTAATGGCCAACGATATTTTGAAAATGATAGACCAAATAACAGTTGATGATATATATAACGCAGCAAACTATATTTTCAGAAACAACAAACCAACCTACTCAATTTTGGCAACAGAAAACACGCTGAAAGCCAACGAAGAATTTTTTAAAGCTATAGAAAACTAAAATAAAAGACCCTCTCATGTTGAGAAGGTCTTTTTTATAACTTATACGTTAAAATTACAAGCTTTTAGCAACCATCTTAGTTGTTTCAGCAAGTCTTGTAGAATAACCCATTTCGTTATCATACCAAGAAATAATTTTAACTTGGTTACCGCCCATTACACGAGTTAACAAACCGTCAACTGTAGAAGATTGAGAAGTACCAACGTAGTCTGAAGATACCAAAGGTTCATCAGTGTAGCAAAGAACGTGTCCGTCAGCACCAGCTTTAAGAGCTGCGTTAACTTCTTCAACTGTAACGTCTTTTGCTACTTCAAATACAACGTCAACCAAAGATACGTCTGGAGTAGGAACTCTCATTGCGAAACCGTCCAATTTACCTTTCAATTGAGGTAATACAAGAGCAACTGCTTTAGCTGCACCTGTTTTTGTAGGAACGATATTCAAAGCGCCGGCTCTTGCACGACGTGGGTCTTTGTGGCCTGCATCTAAGATTCTTTGGTCACCTGTATATGAGTGAACAGTTGTCATCAAACCTTTAACGATACCGAATTTTTCATCGATAACTTTAGCAACCGGTGCTAAGCAGTTTGTTGTACAAGATGCCATAGAAATTACATTGTGCTTAGCCGGATCATACATTTTGTCGTTAACGCCAAGAACGATTGTAATATCTTCGTTAGTTGCAGGAGCAGAGATGATAACTTTTTTAGCACCTGCTGTGATGTGAGCTTTTGCTTTTTCAGCATCTGTGAAGAAACCTGTTGATTCAACAACAACTTCAACACCTAAATCTTTCCAAGGTAATACTGATGGATCTTTTTCAGCAAAGAATTTAATTTTCTTACCATTTACAATAATACCTTCTTCATATGCTGAAACTTCACCGTCAAATTTACCCATAACTGAGTCATATTTGAATAATCTTGCAGCATCTTCAGGTTTTAGGCCCGGGTCGTTGATAGCAACATAATCGATTTCATTGAAAATGCCTTCTCTAACTGCTGCTCTTAATGTGTTTCTACCGATTCTACCGAATCCGTTAATAGCTACTTTTACCATAAGTTTTTACTCCTTCTTATTCTGTAAAGTTTATAACATGCTATTTATAGCATTAACACAAAAACTAATCAAGCGATTTGGGGCATGAGAATATTAAAAAATAATTAACCTTTTGATACACACGCACTTATAGCATCAATAAGACGCTTAACAGGTACGATTTCCATACCCTTATATTCGACTTTATTTGAATACGGTACTATTGCTTTTTTAAACCCTGAAGCTTGTGCTTCTTTTAGTCTTTTTTCAATATTGTTAACAGGATGAATCTCACCCGACAAACCTATTTCTCCAATAATAACGGTTTGAGAATCAACAACAACATCTCTTGCACAAGTAGCAACAGCAAGTGCGATACCCAAGTCCGCACTCGGCTCATCTACCTCAATTCCGCCCATAACGTTTACATATACATCCTGCTTTGAAAGATTCAAACCGACTCTTTTTTCTAATACTGCAAGAATTTGCAAAAGTCTGCTTGTATCAACTCCGTTTGTAACTCTGCGAGGGGTTGGATACGGAGTAGTGCCTACAAGAGCCTGAATTTCCACAAGCAACGGCCTTGTCCCTTCATTGGTAACAACGATTGCACTGCCCGGAATTGCCTCTTGAGATCTTTCATTTAGGAACAGTTCATTTGGATTTGTAACGCACCTCAAGCCATCTTGACACATTTCAAAAATACCCACCTCAGAAGTTGTTCCAAAGCGGTTTTTCATAGAACGAAGCATTCTGTATGACTTATATTTGTCGCCCTCAAAATATATAACCGTATCGACCATATGCTCAAGAACCTTCGGCCCCGCAATACTGCCATCTTTTGTCACATGGCCAATAACAATAACAGTAATATTTTTATTCTTTGCAATCTGCATTAAAATATTGCAACATTCTCTTATTTGAGAAACACTTCCGGCAGAGCTTGTTATGCTCGGCGAATATATAGCCTGAATACTGTCAATCACAACGACATCAGGGTTTAGAGAATCTATTTCATTTCGGATACTATCCATATTAATTTGAGGGTATATATACAAACTATCAGATTTAATATTCAATCTGTCTGCTCTAAGCTTCAGCTGACCTGCACTTTCCTCTGCAGAGACATATAGAACTTTTTTGTCGTTTTTGCAAAGTTCACCGCTTGTTTGCAAAAGAATGGTGGATTTACCGATTCCGGGATCGCCTGCAATCAAAACAAGTGAACCCTGAACAAGCCCTCCGCCCAATATTCTGTCAAATTCGGATATATTGGTACTAACCCTGACTTCTTCTCCGATATGAATATCAGATAGAACAGAGGGTTTAAGATCAGAAACAACTATTGGTTGATTTTGGGTATTTACGTTTGCCTGAACTTCTTCAACAAAACTTCCCCAAGCACCACATTCAGGACACTTCCCTAAATAACCTGCCGTTTCATATCCGCAACTTTGACATGTCCATTTGGATTTTACTTTTGCCATAGTCGAATTATACCACAAATTCCGCTATTTTACTAACGGTTTTGTATCGCCTACGTGCAAAGCAAAATAAGGCTTATCCTTTTCAATCAAATATAGGTAATAAGGATCATCTAAATAAAAATACCTTGGCTCAACCCTGCGTCCGGGGCCCACTGCGGTTGCCCTCATAACAATTGCGGCTTCACTTTTCAGCTTAACACCCTTATTATCCATTTTAAAATCAATAGTTTCTAATGCCTGCATAATCATGAAATCTGTATTTTTTATCATTTTACCCTGCAAATCTGTGTAAAAATGCTTTGTTTTGAAATCAACGTTTGGGACTTTTAATCTGTCAATAGCAAGCATATTTTTATTACCTTTGTAGGCATTTGATTTTGTCATCATATCAGAATAAGCTTTTTCAAAGGATATAACATCATCCGTACGATAAAGAAGAACTTTATCATCAGTTTTTGTTGCAAGCTCAACAGCAAAATTTTCAGATGAATTGTAGAACAGAACAGTTACTGAATTTCTCAACTTAGCATTTTCTCTTTCTTCACCATTAACACCGAAATATTTGACTTTATCCGCAGATTTTGCAAAAGAATTTGACGGAAGCTCAGTAAATGCGTTAATGAACTCAAAATCCTTTTTCAGCATTGCATATATCAAAAAATTTCTTTCACTCCATTGTAATCCGCCAAGAATATCACTTGTTTCATTAAATTTGTCCTTCAGACCCTTTTCAATCTTTGATTTTAAAGCTTTGGTCATCCAGCCATGTGCTACGTAATAAGAGCTCTCTGATAAACTCTCTTTTTTGAAATTTTGTTTATTGAATTCTTCCGCAAGTTTTGATTTACCATTTGAAAAAACTATCGGTGCACCAATAACATTATCCATCAAGTCATTCCAAACAAGTTCAAATGTGCCTGCCCAAACCGTATTAACGGACTTTGGCTCCGAATTAAATAACTCTAGTGTCTGGATTTCAGTATTTACAGGTTTTGCAGTATTAATAGTCTTTGGCTTCTTTTTAAAAAACGGAAAAGAAAATGCAAACGCACCACTTGCAAATACTGTCATAACCAATAATGTTATAGCTAATTTTTTCATAATTACTCCTTAACTCAGAAACCTAAAAAAACTTTCCAAAGCACCCTTTGTATCCTTTGAATGCGGAATATTGGCATCTTTATAATATTTTTCATAACCTTTTATTATATTATCCGGCAAATCCTCACCTCTGTCCAGAATATAGGATATAAATTCAAGATAATCGTCCTGTTCTTCCTTATAAAGGGCATCACGGTTTCTTAAATCTTCATCCGCCTCATAATGAACTAGTGCATGATATGCCGCTTTTATACTCTTATCATCCTGAATATCCGGAAATTTCAACAAAGCTTCTCTGACATGAATCTGTCCAAGCCTAACATGCCGAACTATTTCGGCAATCTTTTTTCTGTTCTCAATAACAGTCATCTAAACAACCAAAAACTCACTGCATTCGTTTTCAATAAATCTTAGCATTTCAACATAACTGCCGTTAAAGAATTGATCTGCGAGTGTCTTTACTGAAGAGAAGGCCATTTCACGCCTGTCCATAGCTGCTTTGTAGAAGAATTTTTTACCGACCTTGTATCTTACAAGAATGCTCTTTACAGTCAATCTATCCATTACAGTCTTTATTGTAGTATAAGCTCTTTCTATACCGGAGGAAGCAAGATCATCTACAATATCCTGAATTGAAATATCTCTGTCTTCATTTTCTTCAGTCAAATTCCAAAAAGAATTCAAAATATCAATTTCTAATTTTCCACATACCATAAGTGCATTCCTTCAAATTCTAATAAACTACTAACATTGTAACACAACGCATATTTTTTGCAATATTGGTATAAAAATGTTTACAAATCGTAATTACTCGAGTTCGAACAAATCCATGTCTTTTTTGAAATCCTGCTTTCTTCTGCGGCGTTTTTCATTTTTTGTTTTAGCTTTTTTAGACATCTTTCGATACGCATTATCGACAGAAATTTTTGTAATTGCTTTGCCTGTTTTTCTGTCATAGAATACAAGCCAAAAATCTCTATGAATATTATCTACAGAAAAAGACACTCTGCCGGCTACTCTTTCGCCTGAATTTATTGTTTTGAACATCATTTTTGTATCGCCAAAAATAGACGGTCTGAATTTTGAATTATAATCATTTACAAGCGCCATATCAAACCCTGATAACTGTTTGTCAGACATATTTGAAATAGTAACTGTCAGAGTTATTGTATTCATCTCCCCAAACGGGTCTTCTTCGTGTTTAACATCACTTATAAAAATATCCAAACCCGGATATAATAACTCCTCTTGTTTCAAAGCTTCATCTTTATACACAGGAAGCGGAACAGAAGTATTTATTTTTACTTTAATTTCATCACCCGGTGCAATCAAAAGCTCATCACCTTTTCTGATAAGCGCAATACCAAGCCCAACTGCACCTCCAATTGCAGCACCGCCTGCAATTGTATAGCCGTGAGATGCAATGGCAGCTTCCAATCCTAACCAATTCAGTGCGAGGAAACCTCCGACCGCACCACCGGCTGCAGTATATCCGACGTCTTGCGCAATTATTTTTGTTGTTTCGACTATCGGATGCAATTTTGTTGTCATTTGTCCTTCAATTGGAATTTCACGGCCATCAGGGGTTACCAAGTAGTCAAAAGCCATTTCAATCCAAGCTTGTCTGCCCATTTTCCCTGCATTTCCTCTTTGGGTAATCGTTCCGTGCGCAACAGTTCCCTTTGGAATAATAATACCATCGTCACCATATACATCTGCGCTCACCTGTGCAAAAAATTCATCGCCCTCCATAGAATATGAAGTATCGATTACCTGAGTTACAGACATATGGATAATATCATTTCTGTCCAAATGCTCAACTTTTCCGGTGAAAAGTTCATCCTGCATTTTGCGAAATTCATCGGTTTCCTCAATATGTCCCTGCAGAGGTTCTGCAGCAAAAGCAACAGGGTTGAAACAAAATATAAATAATACAATCAGACTAATAATCTTTTTCATAACAATATTATATAACATTTTTGTCAAAGGAACACACAAAATCATGGAAATACATGCCATGATTGACTTTTAGGCAAAAATCATTAATAAAACATATCAAGAAGGTACAATCCCAAAATCCTTGTATAGATTGAAAGCGGCGTGGGTATGTTACAAAATGTAACAAAGGTTAAAATGAATATTAAAGTTTTAGAAAAA